>DQGR01000092.1:24501-69825 GCA_003524845.1 Patescibacteria group bacterium | reverse complement strand
CTTTAATCCCGTTTTGATCAGTAAACGAGTACATATAATCGCTTTTAACTATCTCGTACTCATACGCCGACATACGTAGTTCATCTTTCAAGCGGCGTTTGGCTGCGGTAATGACGTCCTCATTAGGCAAGGGGTGTCCGCATACGGTATTACTCCAGATACCGGGGAAGGTTTTTTTGGTGAGTGCCCGCTGCGTCAATAGCAGTTCTTTTTTAGCGTTAAATATAAACAGGGAAAANNCAACCAAAACTACCAGTTCCATATGAACATCTTTCCTTGTGAAAATATTGATTAATCATTAGACGCTCGAATTACCGTAACCCCATCCAAATCAAACGTTTCATTCGCTATTTCCCAATCTTGCGGCTCAGTACTCCTTCCTTTACCAAAAATCGACTCTTCTGTTCGAAATTAAGAAACTGTTATCTCAACCCGACTAATTGACTGGCGAAACCAATAAATCGGGAGTTTAAAGTCGGCTGATGTTAACTCAACTATAACTACATTATTACCTTTAGTTAGATAAACCTCACGGGTTTCAGATCCATCACGCCCGCTGTTGTAAACTGCGCTGTAATCTGTTTTTATCCGATATTGTCCTTCTATTTTAGCAGTAACCGGAATACTAACCATTAGCTTGCTAAAAGCCTGTCCATATTGGGGGTAAGGATCAACTGGAAGAGGTTCAATGAGATCAAATGTTGGCTGCTCTACTGCCACGCTCTCCTTGTATCCCTTCTCAGCGGCAAATTCCTGAAAAATTTGTTGGGTTGCCTGTTCCTGAAGCTGTTGTGTCGGACTCACAATAAGGTTGGAAAAAATTTGAACGGCAATTGCAGATACAAATGTTACACCAACCAATTTTTTAGAGTGAGTTATGAACCAGGTAATAACCGCCGGCACCAATGTTTTAACTAAAAACAGGAGAAACAAAATTAAAGATGACAATAAAAATCCAGGGATTCCGAGACCGAAAGGCAAACCGACCAGCAAATCTCCTAAATTTACACCCGTAACATTTTTAAATAACAAAAAAATTGGCGCTATTACAAATGCCGCAGGAATTACGAGTAAACTAAAAAGAATTGCGAGTAGGTATTTTTTTACCGGCAGCTGCTCATTCATGAGTAGTTAACCAATATGGTTTAAGATTTATTTTCTCAACAAAGTTCTTCGTTATCACTTCACCACAATACTTATTTAGTTTGTGGGTCAGGATGGGATCGAACCATCGAACCTCGTGTTTATAAGACACGCGCTCTAACCACTGAGCTACTGACCCTTCTAAGTGACTATTTTACTATAATAATCAGCCATCGCGCTAATCCCCATTAAAACTCTTTCCTTAAGGCGTGCGTCGTTCACCATAAGTCCACAAGTACCATGCCCGAAACCTTTATGGTCAATATTAGTTCTTTGACTCTTTTTAATATATGGTTTGATAAACTGTGTTAAGGGTAAACCCAATTCTTTTACCCAATAATTTATTTCGGCTTGAATATCCATATCTATATACAAATGTACACAAGCCTTAATTTTATTTTTGGGTACAAAGATTACATTAGTAAGCCAGTGCAACATAAATTTAATCAGTTTTGGATCAGTATTATTAATTATTAGCTGACCGTTCAGACTCTTACCACCTTCCCCCCAATATAAAAATAGGCCTGCAATAAAAAGCTCTCTTTTTGAAAGCGGTAGCCATTTTGATTTTTCTTCGGTATAATAGCTGTTAAGACGTGCTTCCCGTTTTAACCGCATTGTAGTCCGATACTTTTCAATTCGGCGAGGATTTTTTCCTCTTAAAGAATCGATCTGTTCTTTATTTAATGGGTACTCCCACAGCCAACCACTTAAAGTACTCTTACTTATGCTCAACTCGCTTTTAATTTGACTGTAGCTTTTTCCTAATTTACGCAGTTCTAATGCCTTACGTCTATCATGAATTCGTGTCATATCTGAACCACCGAATAATAATTGTGGGGATTTATTTCAATCGTACGGGTTCTAGATCTAAAAAGCAACTGAAGATTTAATTTTCAATCTTGACAGACGTAATTTATACTCGTCGCGTACCCACAGCCGTGCATCCACCGGATGCAGCTGTAATAGTTGTCGGTGTACCAACTCACGGGTCCGCCGCAGTCGCATATACCAAAGCTGCCACCGATAACACACCGCTTCAACCCAGACGAAAAGTGACATTGATGACCGCAAGTAATCCTGTTGTAATCGAAATGATTTGAAATGCGGCAAAAATTTGTGCACCCACTTATTGCGGGCGAGCAACTGTTCGTAAGTGTTTTTTTTATTTACCAATGGCACAAGTTGGGCAAGCTCATGCGCACCGTACAAATCTTGCTGTCTCCTCGGTAATTCCAGCCGATCGGCACTCACAAACATGTTAAGGCAAACTTTATCCTTAACTATCACATCATCAGGCCGGCGGCGCCATTTCAGTAAATCTAACGTAACGGTAATTAATAGCCTAGTAAACCAGAGCGTACTCGGGGCAGTAATTATAAATAAATCAATGTCATCATCTTCTGGCGTATTGTGCATGGCAAGGGCTCCGGAAATACCGACACACCAGACTGAAGGAATAACCCCAAGCAGACGGGCTACTTTGCGGGCGACGGGTAATTTCAGTTGCGCGGCTATTCTACGCTCGTTTCGTTCCTGAGTCAGATATTTCCGGGCTGGCAATACGTAATAGTTATCCTGTTTAAGAAGTTTTTTTTGCGCAAGCAAGCGACTAAGTTCCTGGGTAAACGACTGATATGAGGCTGCATTACCAATGTAGTATTTCCAGAGTTCTTCTCTAGTTAATGGGTATTCAAAAATATCGCTGTAACTGACGGTAGCCAGAATTGATTGTGCGGTTTTTGTCACGGTGCTAACGGGCAGGAGGAGCAGTAAAACTTTGCATTACCTGATTAAATCCCTGGGCCATCGTCCCTAAGGCCGCAGCCGGACTCACTCCTTGCGCCTGACTATTTACGGCGTCTTCCAAGTATTTAATCATGCGGTCATTAATACCATTGTCAAACGTGCGGCTTGAAAGAAAGAAAGACTGGGCAATTGGCGCCTGCCGGACATAGGCGCCGACAAACGGGTCATTACTGATGATTTGCGCCAGGTCTACGCGCGAGTACGGTTCTCCAAACGAGCGCAATTTCGCTTCTTCCGTGTATAATTGGATCATTGCTTCTTTTGAACTTAAATATTTCAAAAATTCCCAGGCTTCATCCTGATGTTCGCTTTTTTGCGATACGCCCTCAACCCAGTAGGACGCCCACGCAACATTCGTCCCCTGCAGTTGCGGAATTGGAATTACCTGAAATTTAAGTTGTGGGTTGAGGTCGCGAATCGTAAACACTTGCCAGGAAGGCGCGAAAATAAATGCTACTTTGCCACTCGCAAAGGCCAGAATCGAATTATCCAGCGTTTCATCCCACGTATTACCAGGAGGATCTGCAAATTGCCGGTAAAACGAAAGCGCTTGCTCAGCCTCAACCGAAACAGGATTGTTAAGATTTACTCCGTTTTGCATCATCATAACAGCGAGAATGTCGCTGAAATGTTCGATGTTAGTAGCCCCACCTAAAGCCGCACCTGCGGTCACGATCCGGTTGGTCTCATCTTTTACCGTCAGTTGTGAAGCTGCCACACGAAACTCTTCCCAGGTCGTAGGCGGAGTCACACCGGCTGAACGCAATAAATCTTCGTTGTAGTAAAGCCCAAGCCCGTCGATCATCAGGGGTACTCCATATACCTGTTCACCAACTACAAGATCACTCGACATGACTGGATAAAATGTTTGTTGAAATTCTGCGGGCGTGTAACCGATTTTACCAGCCGGAGCAAGTTCTTCTCCGAGCATCGGCACCCAAGTGTTGTGAAAACGGAAAATATCCGGTCCTTCCCCTCTCCCAATCCGTGCCTGCAAAGTTTCCCGGTATTGGCGCGGCGACTGACGGGAATAGACAATCTGAATATTCGGGTGACTCTTTTGATATGCTTCGATAACCGGGGTCAATACCTGGTCATTTTCCCATAGACCCCAGTACTGTAACACGACCGGCTGCTGTTGCGTTAACAACTTACCAATTACCGTAAATGCGACAAACCCAATTGCCAAAAGCGCCACTATTAAAATTGCAATTGCTATGAGCCGTTTGACATTGCTGCCGCCTCCGGAAGCAACAGGAGCTGTATCAGCACGGATGGTAAACGGATTATCAGCAGTGGACGGAGGTGGTGGCGGTAGGGGTGGTTCATTTACAACCGGACTGGCAAATGGAGACGCTTCGGGAGCGGGGGGATTAACGGGCATAGCCCCAGCTTCAGGTTGAAATGCGGGTGAGGGATTTTCTGTGCCAGGTGTTGCCACCGGTGTCACTGCACCAATTGGCGCCGGCGCTGACTCAGCAGCTGGTTTTTCTGCTCCAAACGCCGGTGCGGTTTTTTCCTCAGGGTATGAACCGGAAATCGACGCTATGTCACTACTATCATTTGACTGATTTTTTGGCAGGGTATCCATTGCTTTTAGTTTATCATACTGTTTGTACACACGCTGTGCAAGAGGATGACGCCAGTTTCTTCACTCGGCAAATTACAGCATACGCTGTATAATACCTACTTACCAGCAACTTGACGCAATAAGCGTACCAAATTAATGAAAAAGAAAAAAGGTTCCTCTCCACACCGAAGTCAAAAAAAGTCACTGCTGATGGCGACGCAATTCCTGGTGGGAACTGGAATTGGACTTGTGATCGTGGCATTAGTAATGAGCGCGTATGCATACAGCTTTGAGGAGCGGTATAAAAACCTGGTCTACCCGGGCATAGAAATAGCTGAATTGTCAGCTGGCGGACTTACCCGCGATGCAGTTATCAGTTATTGGCGCGAGCGTAACTCACTTTTTAATAAGCTTTCCTTTACATTTACATTCGAGGACAGCGTGGCCACACTCTCCGCCGAGTCACTCAATATCGGTTTTGACGCAACCCTCTCCGCCACGCAAGCATATAGTCTGGGCAGAAGCGGCAACCGGTTAACTGATCTGTATCTCAAATTAAAAGCACAACAGGAGGGTATTATGCTGCAGCCGATGTTTTACTGGGATGAAACCCACCTTGACGAGCTTTTAAATCAACTGGCTTTGGAAATTGACGTCGAAGCGGAAAACGCTTTATTTGAATTTGTCGATGGCCGGGTCACGGCGTTTAAACCAGCCAAACCGGGTCGAAAAGTGGATGTTGTACAAATAAAACGAAAGTTTAACGAAACTCTCGCCACTTTACCCTACGCGCAAACCGCCACAAATTCTCTGGAGTTTACACTTCCAGTGATTACTCAGGAACCGCTCATTAAAACCGATCAGGTAAACGGGTATGGGCTTAAGGTGTTACTGGGACAGGGCGAGTCATGGTTTAAGGGCTCAATTCCGGGCCGGATTCACAATGTCGCGCTCGCCGCCTCTCGCATTAACGGCGTATTAATTCCACCCGGAACCACGTTTTCATTCAACGATACAGTTGGCGACATCTCTGCTGCCACCGGATATAAACAAGCGTATGTAATTAAAAGCGGCCGCACGGTTCTGGATGACGGCGGTGGTGTATGCCAAGTTTCAACCACACTGTTCCGGGCTGTGCTTAATTCCGGTTTGCCAATTGTAGAACGGCATGCCCACTCATACCGTGTAGGTTATTATGAGCAGGGCGGATGGAAACCGGGGTTTGACGCCACCGTCTATGCTCCTTCGTATGATCTTAAATTTACCAATAACACGCCAGCCCATATCCTCATCCAGGCCAAAACTGACACCACTAATACGCACCTGACTTTTGAGTTGTATGGTACGAGTGACGGCCGGTCAGTTGAACTTTCAAACACCCAGTTGTGGGATAGTAAACCCGCTCCGCCAGACTTGTATCAGGATGATCCAACCCTACCCGTGGGCACGGTAAAGCAGGTTGACTGGGCCAATTCTGGAATTAAAGCGGCGTTTGACTACAAGGTGCGAAAAAACAGTGAGGTGATGTTTGAAAAAACATTTTATTCCAATTTTATCCCTTGGCAGGCTGTGTATTTACGCGGTACCAAAACCTAAAATCGCGCTTCCCTTCACCAGTAATTTTCACTACCTTCACTAATAAGGCCTGATGAATCCATGAAGCTGACAAATTTTGGCAATTCTTCTGGTGATGCAGCCGGAGTAAATTCCAGAAGTATAAACGCCGGCTGTTCGTCTCTAAACCTGATGATTTTAATAATTTTACTGTTTCGGGGTATTTGTCTGCCTTGACAGACGTAAAGCACGTTAACCTGTCCGTTTGTCGGGCAGTTAATTGGCGTGGTCAGATACTCACCCACTTGTTTTCGTAATTTGAGTCCCAAAAAATTACCTTGACTTAACCGGAGCTTTGCCTCCTGCTGTGCCTGTTCTGGCGCAACGTTGTTATAAAAATAATAAAAAATATAAGCGCTATCCGGGATGACAATCTTCCGGTACTTCGAAGCAAATTCAGGCAGCAAGGAGAGCATCTCCCGCATCCCATAATTTCTACCCCACGGCTCATGTATATTGGCATGCCAGAAATATTGATGGTTAAAGTACGCGCTGTTTACACCCAGCAACAAAGCCAATAGCATGAGAAAAGTGGCAGAAACAAATAACGGATAACGCTTAGCTCTGTCGAAGAGCACCAATAACCCATAACTGACTAGCAACGCAAATAACGGTGCGGCAAATAACGTTCGCTCTGTTTCAGACCCGAATTCGGAAAAACTGCTACCAAGAAAAGTTAATCCAATTCCACCTAATAGCAGCAGGTTTTTGTAAACCAAATGGTATTTCCAGAAATACAATAGACCTAATAACAAAAACGGTGCGCTCCACAAAAGTAACACACCCTGGTACGGCACCCAGAACCGGCGGTCGATTTTGTCGCCATTTAAAAACAAGAGGTCAAAGCTTAAATTAGTGAACAGATTTTTTAGCAGTTGTTGCGGATAAAAAACCAGCTTATTGTGGAAAAGCCGAGTGACCACAAACGGAAACGCATGCTGATCTTCTCTGATCTGTTCTTCAAGTAACGGCTGTGCATGCACCTGGAATGTGCTGTCCTGACCAAGCCGCTCACCACGGGTTGTGGTAAATAAATAACCAAACGTTACGACTGGTAAAAACAACAGTAGCGCAAACGAAAATAATTTAGATTGTCCGGCTATTTTTTTATAAAGATGGAATGAATACAATATCAATATGAATGGCAGGAGCACCCACACCGCATAGTATGTGGCCGTGGCCCAGCTTAAGGCAAAACCGCTGGCAACCAGCAAATACCAGTAATTAGTTTTATGCCAGCGAATAAACAGCGCGATCGATGCTAAAATCCACATCAGGGCAATCATCGGATCATACGCCATCCGGGAAAGGATTAGATGTCCGGGAGTAATACTGGTAATAAAAACAGTCAAGAGCGCAAGTTTCCGGTTTTTAAACAGTGAATTGACAATATAATAAATCAGTAACAGACTAATCACTGCGGAAATTGCGGTAGAAAGCCGGGCGGCAAATTCGTTTAAACCAAATACTGCAATAAAGGGTATTTGCCAAATACTGTAACCAACCAGCTTATAGTCTCCGATCGACGTCAAAACCAGCGGCCATGGTTTACCATCTTCATCGTGTCCGGTTTTCAGAAGTGAAAACGCATTGTAAGCAAATGCTGCTTCTGTGGCGTCAAACCCTTCCGGACTTTGGGTTAAAAACAGAAGGCGGATTACACTTGAAAAAATAATGACCAGAAGAAGTAGAGTTGTGAATTTATTTTTCACAGCGGTTATTATAACGTAACCCTACACCAATGATACAATATACACATGCAAAAGATTATTCTCTTTCCAAGCCTGGAGGAAAAAATCAAGCTGATTAAGCAAACAAGTCAAAATTTGGTACTGGTTGGGGGTTGCTTTGACATTCTGCATTTAGGTCATGTCCGGTTTCTGGCAGCCTGCAAAAAACTAGGGACGGTAATTGTAGCTTTGGAAAGTGATCAAACGCTCACTACTCATAAGGGGCATTTACGCCCAATCCATGCGCAGTCGGAACGAGCCGAAGTCCTTTGCGCACTTGCATCAGTTGATTATGTGTTATTGCTTCCCTACTTATCTACTCACGCAGAGTACTATGAGTTAACTCAATCAGTTGCACCACAGATTATTGCGGTCACTGAAGGCGATCCACTACTTACCAACAAACAAAAACAAGCTGAAGCAGTAGGCGCCAAAATCGTTGTTATCCCCAAAATTAATACTCCTTCTACCACCCAACTCGCCAAACTCTTGGGACTCGAACAATAATGCTATACTAGAGCTAGACTATGGCTTTAGGAGAAACATTACAAGGACATGAGATTGCTCAAGGACGGATTGCTGGTCATCTTCTAGCAGCTACTAAAGAAATTGAGCTTCCAGATGTAGCAAGCTATACTACGAAAGTTAAAGAGGCTCTGGCTCTAACTCCGGCGATTGAAGCAAAAGTTCTATTACAAACTTTACTCGCTCAAGAAGTAACCCTTGCTCCAATTGGCCCATACGGGAAACGCCCTGAAGGGATTATTTTCTCTGCTTTAATTCCTGATTTACAACCACGATTCTTAAAACTTTATTTTGGCTCCGGATTACCAGAGGAATTAACTGACTCGTTTGTAAACAAACTCTATCCAAATGCACCAGTTCCCAAGAAAGTTTTGGGGGTTCGTATGCCATTTCAACCGGTAATTATCGAAGACGAAATATACAGAAATTTAACAGAAAATGATTTCGGTACCGGATATTACGCTTCAGCTGAAGTAGTTACTCGGGCTATGGCTGCGGTTGTCACGCCTGATCAAATGCAACTACCAACCAGCTTTCTTAACGAAGAAGGCGAAATTATGGGTTTCATGCTCACACATCATGCTCTCATAATTCGAGCGGAAAACACTCATAGAAGATATATAGTTTTTGATTTTAGCCTTGGTGAAGGTATTATACTTCGGGAGGATTTGCCACAGCCAGTACGAGAATTAATAAACAAATTGAGCGCAGGTAATGTCTATATCTATAATCAACCTATTAATAACATTTGGGGTCAGATGCTGGTTGATGCAGCCGGCGAATTTGTTACTTTTGCCAGACTTGGATACGTTGTTGCGCAAAGAGCGGACGGACAACCTCAGTGGACAGAAAAACCTAAGAAAAAAGACTAACCTTCTCGACAAACTCGCCAAACCGCTTAACGTCAAGTAAAATACCTTCATAATGAATATTCTTGGGATTGAGACTTCATTTGATGAAACCGCAGCGGCAGTTGTAAGAGACGGCAAAACAGTTTTAGCTAACGTGACTGCGACTTCAAATCTCCTGCACCGTAAGTACGGTGGTGTAGTGCCGGAAGTGGCGGCGCGCAAACAGGTTGAATCCATGATTCCGGTGTTGACTGAAGTGATGCAGGGAATGACTCCAAATGACGTGGATGCAATTGCGGTTACTGTGGGCCCGGGATTAATTGGTTCACTGCTAATTGGAGTTGAAACTGCTAAAACCCTGGCTGCAGCTTGGAATAAACCAATTATTCCCGTTAACCACATACTGACACATATGTATGCGAATTTTATCCAAACTGTCATCCCGACCAACGTGGAGGGATCTCACTTAACAACCACAGATGTAAAAGATTCCTCTCCGCCAAAGGCGGATCGGAATGACAATGTAATTTTTCCTGCTATTTCGCTTGTTGTCAGCGGCGGCCACACGGAATTGTACTTAATGATCAATACCAAAACTCTCAAGTGGTTAGGTGGAACTTTAGATGATGCAGCAGGTGAGGCATTTGATAAGTCTGCCCGCCTCCTGGGTTTTGAAAACCGCGGTGGGATTGCAATTGAAGAAGCGGCGACGCATTACAGTCATCCCGACCAATCCGCCAGCGGGCGGAGCGTGGAAGGATCTCTTGCAACTGACTCAGGTGTGAAAGATTCCTCTCCGCCAAAGGCGGATCGGAATGACATTCGGTTGCCTCGACCTATGCTCCACGACAATTCACTTAATTTTTCCTTTTCCGGTTTAAAAACAGCTTTGCTGCGTGAAGTAAAAAAATTAATAGCTGAACAGCAATTTGATAATACAGCAACCCGCCTGCCGGCGAGGCAGGTTCAACAATTATCTTTCGAGGTTCAGGAAGCTATTACCGATGTTCTAATAACTAAAACTCTCCGTGCCGTTGAACAACATAATGCTCAATCTATTCTCTTATCCGGAGGAGTTGCAGCCAATAAACGCTTATGGGATAAATTTAATCAACAACTCACCACTCACCACCTACAACTGTTCGCGCCGCAGCGCGAACTTTGCACTGACAACGCGGTCATGATTGCCGCGTGTGCATATTATTTAAATAATCCAGTTCCCTGGTCAGAAGTGACGGCACGACCGGATTTAAGTGTGGAAGTTTGACATAGCAGACTATAATATTAAACTATGAACCGAGACATAGAAAGGACTGCTCAAGTTTGGGATACTGTCAAATTTACAGACGAAAATTATGCTTTTGTATATCCTGTAGAATTCCTTTCGTTTGACAAAAAAATATCAGGCTTAATAACACAAACATTCGTTGGTCAATATGTTCTAAGGATTCCAATCAAAGCCGAAGGCCCTACCAAAGAAAGTTCCAAGAATTACTGATCACATACGCGAACCAAAACCAGCAAGCACTATCTTTACCAGAACCGATAGAAAACTTTGCTCAAGCTATAAAACGTTTAGACATACCCGAATATAGCGTAGCGGGCACAAAAGGTCTTGAAATCATGTATATGTATTCTTACTTACCAACGGAGCTTATACTGAATATTTCTTTACTTGAAAACTGGAAGACTGGAAAAAACGTAAAAGGATTTAAAATAAACAACTTTGTGGCTGAAATTTCAAAGATCATGGAGTGGAATATCATACCAGCACACAACATGACTAAACATTAGAGTGAATGTACTATAGTATTTTAATGTCCACATCCCTCAAATCACCGAATAACTCCAATTAAAAACATAATCGTTCTTCACGCATTTACTGTCTCAATCGACAGCGCATTGGTCTTACCAGTATCTTTCCAACCCTTTCCATGTAATACGATTACATTATCTCCGGGTTTTACCAGGTGTTGTTTTGTAAGAGATTGAAATAATGCCCGGAACGAATGAATCGCACCTTCGGGAAACGAAAAGATACGTGGGATAATCCCATGGCTTATCAGTAACTGGTCACGAACAGACCTCGATGGCGTAACCGCGATAATGGGAATCCCGGGGCGCAAACGCGCGAGCAAGCGGGCGGTTTTTCCACTTGTGGTTAAAACGACAAAAGCTTCTATCGAGCTCATAGGCTGATGAAGCAAGGTTTGATATAGTTTATAAGCGCTGACCACAACTGCTTCTACCATCGACGGTGAATCTTCATTCGCAGGCAGAGCCACACGTTTATTCTCAATAAATTGGGCAACGGCATACATCATCTGTACCGATTCCAAAGGATATTCGCCATGTGCGGTTTCAGCTGATAGCATGATTGCGTCAGTATAGTCAAAAATGGCGTTAGCCACATCCGATACTTCGGCACGGGTCGGAATCGGCTGCACAACCATGCTTTGCAGCATTTGCGTTGCAGTAATGACCGGCTTACCTGCTTCCCGGGTTTTTCGAATAATTTCTTTTTGGAAAAATGGCAACTTAAATATTTCAACTTCTATCCCGAGGTCGCCGCGGGCGATCATGATTCCGTCAGCTATCTCTAAAATTTCAACAAAATTATCAAGCGCCTGCTGGTTTTCAATTTTGGCAATTATGCCGGCAGTTAACTTACGCCGCTGCATTTCATTTCGTAACAACTCTATATCCTTTGCCCGCCGGACAAATGATAAGGCCACGAAATCTACTTCATTTCGAGCGGCCAGATCCAGGTGTTCCAGGTCTTTTTCAACCAGCACTGGTAACTCAACCGAGAGCTCGGGAATGTTCATACCCTTATGGCTGCTCACTATTCCGCCTTTGACCACCCGGGCATCAACGTGATCTTTCTTACAGTGCGTTATTTCAAATTGCAAAAACCCATCATCAATGAGTACCCGCTGACCAGGCCGCAAAGACCGTAGTAATTTCAAATTGTCAAGTACAATAGTTCGTTCTCCGGGTTGCCGATTCAGGGCAAAAGCAATCTCCTCACCGGTATGTATCTTAATTTCTCCCTCAACAAAAGAGCCGATCCGGATTTCCGGCCCCTGTAGGTCAAGTAGCACGGCAACCGGCTGATTAATTCGCTCCGACACTTCACGAATCCGGTTAATGCGCTCATTGTGCCACTCCTGCGTATTGTGTTTGAGATTAAACCGGAACACGCTGACCCCAGCCAGAATGAGCTTTTCAATCTGCCCTGTGATGTCACACGTGGGTCCAATAGTCGCAATGATTTTGGTCAACGGTCTTCCAATCATGCGAGTATTGTACATCATCTGGATATTCATAATTCAGTTTTAACCGCCGGTATCGTATAATACAGGGGTGGTTATTTATGACAAGAGAAACTATCACTAACTGCCACATACGCAATTATAAATCAGAGTTTCCTGTGAATTTGCAGGGAATAGAAAAACGCCCAAAACATCATGACCAGTATGGCTTTAAACGATCGTCATGCAAACCGGAACCGCCCAGACCTGAAACGCCTGGTGATGAAGCGATAGAGGCTGAAACATCGATAATTCCCACTCATAAACCAAACTTAATTCCATTTTCTATCGGAGTTCTTACATTTAAAAGAGGCGCTTAATATGGATAAAATCTATAATCACAAGACAACTGAGGATAAAATCTACAAACAGTGGGAAGCAAGTGGAGCTTTTAATCCTGATCATCTTCCGAACATTAGAAATTCGAAATTAGAAATTAGAAATTTTTGTATCATCATGCCCCCACCCAATGCCAACGACCCCCTGCATATCGGTCACGCTATGTTTGTCACGGTTGAGGATATTCTGATCCGATATCACCGGATGCTGGGCGAGGCGGCTTTGTGGCTACCTGGCACAGATCACGCCGGCATTGAAACCCAGTATGTATTTGAAAAAAAACTGAAAAAAGACGGTAAGTCGCGCTTTGATTTTGACCGCCAGACTTTATACCAGATGATCTGGGACTATGTGCAGGAAAATTCTGAGATTGCCGTAACTCAACTTAAAAAACTAGGAGCCAGTGCCGACTGGAGCCGTTTCACCTTTACCCTGGATCCGAAAATTATCAGTATAGTAATTACTACGTTCAAAATCTTACATGAACAGGGTTTAGTTTACCGCGATTTACACCTGATAAACTATTGCACCCGCTGCGGCACCGGCTATTCTGAGCTTGAGGCCAAACACATCGAACAAACAGATCCACTTTACTTCATGAAGTATGGACCATTTACTTTAGCTACTGTCCGGCCGGAAACTAAATTTGGCGATACGGCATTGGCAGTCAATCCGCAAGACAAACGATATCAAAAATATATTGGCAAAACCGTTGAGGCAGAAGGACTTCTGGGTAAGTTTTCAATCAGGGTCATTGCTGATGACCATATTGATCAAAAATTTGGAACAGGAGTTGCAAAAGTCACTCCCTACCATGACTTTAATGACTACGACATCTGGCAACGACACAAAAATGAAATGCCTGAGCCGAAACAGGTCATTGGTTTTAATGGAAAACTAACTAGTCTCGCTGGTTCGTATGCGGGTATGACCGTACTTGATGCGCGCAAAAAAATTGCGGGAGATTTGAAACAAAAAGGGTTACTTGAGAAAGTCGACACTAACTACTTACACACACTCAGCGTCTGTTACCGGTGCAGCCGAGTGCTTGAACCTTTACCACTGCCGCAGTTTTTCCTGAAAGTCAAACCATTGACTGAAAAAGCCCTCCACGCGCTTGATACGGGTACGGTAAAAATTCATGGGGCTGGACATGACAAAATTCTCAAACACTGGCTCGAAAACTTAAAAGACTGGAATATAAGCCGTCAGATTGTCTGGGGCATCAGAATTCCGGTTTGGTATGAAATATCAGGGGAAAGGGGTAAGGGGAAAGCGGGAAGTAATTTGGAAGTAACTTTTATTACTAAAGACAGGAAAACAGTTCAAGGAAGTGTGGGCGAACTCTTAGAGAAATATTCGCTTGACGACATTAAGACCGGTCTACAAAGCTTAAAAGCTCCTATGGACGCGGAGTACGTGGTTAATATAGAAAGTCCAGGGGAAAACTTTTTACAAGAGACTGATACCTTTGACACGTGGTTCTCCTCTGGTCAATGGCCATTTGCTACTCTGCTGAGTAGCTCAAATTCAAAATTCAAAATTCAAAATTCAAAATTGGTCGATGGGAACGTACATTCTGATTTTTATCGGTATTATCCAACCTCAGTGATGGAAACAGGTTACGACATATTACCCTTCTGGGTCATGCGGATGCTGATGTTGGGCATCCATATGACCGGGAAAATCCCGTTTGAACATGTGTATTTACACGGGTTAGTGCGCGATGAAAAAGGCCAAAAGATGAGTAAATCAAAAGGCAACGTCATGAATCCACTTGACGTAATTGAAAAGCATGGCGCTGATGCCCTACGCATGGCATTCGTGATGTCAACTACTGCTGGCCAGGATAGCAACACTGGAGAAAGTAAAATCCGGGGCATGAGGAATTTTTCAAACAAGATTTGGAATGCTGGAAGATATGTTAAACAGGTAATTGACGGTAAAACTCCAACCCACAATAATTCTATGAAAACAAAAATGAATAAGAAAGTTGATTTTGTTGAGAAAGAAAATAAAAGAATTGGCGATCAGGCTTTTAAAGAAACCTTAGAAGCAGCTATTAAAGGAACAACCGACCTCCTAAATGAACTAAAAATTGGATTAGCCAGTGAATTTATTTATGGCGAATTCTGGCATGAATTTTGTGATAAACATATTGAAGACCATAAAAGTGGCAAAATTTCAGATAGAGCAATTATCGATGAGTTTAAGACTTATTTAAAACTCCTCCACCCGTTTGTACCATTTGTCACTGAGGAAGTATGGGAAAAGTTGGGTGAAAAGAGATTGCTTATCACAGAGAACTGGCCGAAAACAGCAATGTAACAATAGTGACAATTTAACAATGGAATATCTTTAACAGTTTTTCGCTTTCCTCCATCCAGTGCTTACTGCCTCGTCCTCGCTGCAAAACCAGCGCTCGCCAGTTTGTTCGTTAATCGCGGTTTTGTCATACGAACCGCAACCAGGCAAATGATATATTTTTTCTCCGCTGCTTGAAATATTGCCTTTAATCGTACACGTCTCTATGTTGGTTGTGGTAATTGTTCCGTTAACCGCGGTTGTTGTCGAAGCGCTTCCTACAATTGAGGCCTGAGGTGAAACGGAATTTATGGTGCACGAATTCCACAAACCTTTATTCTGTGACTGCGCTTCAACTTCCAGTAAATCCAATTCCTTCTGATATTTGATATCCGGCGGATAACTGCTGCTGACTGCGTAACCCTCACTCACTAATAATTTATTTACCATGACCCGCTTCCCCTCCTGCAGCAAATAGACATAGCGCAAAAGTCGTCCATAACGATCAGTATCGGAAATATCTTTTTCCAGCTCCACTTCTTTCCCCTCAACCAGACTGCGGTTATAGGCACTTGCTTCGCGACCAAAGCATTCGACTGAAACACGTGGATCTACAGTTTCCGGCGTATCGATTCCAATGTAACGGAGTTTGCGGCCATCACCAAGTTCCACTGTGTCACCATCAATTATTCGTTTAATGGTCGCGCGCTCAACTGTGCCAGTGCTTGAGGGCTGTGTGGTTCCAGCATTTGAATTAGTCAGAACTTCAGGTTGAGAAGTCGGAAGGGGCATAGAAGTTTTTTGTGCACTCAAACGACCAATACCAATTCCAACAATTAAAAGCAGGATAATTCCGAGAACAATTAAAACTGCAGTTCGCCTTGACACGGACTTATTGTAACATGAGGTTAACTACTGACTCGTTCGACATAGGAATCGGTTTCGGTATCAATGCCAACTGTATCGCCGGTTTTAATAAATAGTGGCACTTGAACAGAAACGCCAGTTTCCAAAGTCGCAGGCTTGGTTGCGCCTGAAATCGTATTTCCCTTAACTGCTTCGTCGGTTTCCGTTACTTGCAAACGAACTTTTTTGGGAAACCGGATGCCGACCACCACTTCATCCATCACCATGAGCTGGTACGTTTCATTTTCTTTCAAATAATTAATATACTCCCCCAACACGGTCTCACGCACACTAAATTGTTCATAACTGGTATTGTCCATAAACGAATAACTCTCACCCTCGTGGTACAGGTACTGCATCTCGCGGGTGGCTATCTCAATCTCATCCACGCCTTCACCTGCTTTGTAGGTAAACTCCTGGACCCGGCCGGTTTTTAACGACTTCAGTCGGGTGCGAACAAAGGCCGAGCCTTTTCCAGGATTGACATGTTGAAATTCCACAATCTGGTGCGGCTCGTTTTTAAAATCCACGAACATACCCTTTCGAAATTCGGCGGTAGTTATTCTCGACATACGATTTAACTTATTTAATAATCTGGAGGGCTGAAGTTAATAGGCACACGTTAAGGAGTAGCAATAAACCGTGATATCTTTGCCTCTTCTTTCAGTTTGGTAAACCACTCCTGAAACTTCTGGCTGATTTTATTATTCTTGATTTGGGCAGCAGCTTCTTCTTTTTGTTTAGCTGAATCACTCGAGGTCAAGTTATCCTTATTTACCGTAATATATTCATCCACTTCCTGCGCCGAAACTGACACGTCTTTACCCAACATTTTATCAATAATTATTTGAATCTCGATCTGCGACTCAAACTCTTTGCGGGTTATGCCCTGCAGCGCCAAAGCATCATCCAGCTTCATCTGTCCTTGCAAACCCTGTTCGACTTCAGTAATCTTTGCCTTTATTTCATCCTGGCTGACCTGCACGCCTTCTTTTCTGGCTGCCGCAGTCACCAGTCGCTCACCCACCATAGCTTCAAGTGTTTGTGATCCGAAACGATCAGTCAGCCGCTTATTAAGTTCAGAACGTAAAATCGGCTGTCCATTTACAGTCGCCACAATAAACAGGCTGCGGTTGCGGTACAGTAAGGCGCCAACTATGACTAATATAAGTACCACCGCTGCCAGTTTCATAAACGAAGGTTTTCTCCTCGAAGCAAATGCGGGTGTTTCCGGCTCAACCGACAAAGACATTTGTGCTTCGTCATGCTCAATCTCAGAAGCGGTGTGTTTGACATTTTTTCGTGTGTGGCCGGTTTTTGCTAATTTTTTGCGTGCTGGCATAGATTCCTTTCGCTAATTCGTAATTTGTGTAGTATAGCACATCAACTCATGAACCTGGAAAACTATTTTTCACCTTTTTAAATGATGATTTAATATAAATCAAATTTTACCCGAAGCAATGCAGACAGTTGGCCGAGTTTATAACTTAGCGTTTCCACGGGCTCTATAGCCCCCAACCGTAACACATAGCGTCCCCCTTTATGCTCCGGGTCAAAGACCGCAATCACCAGGCGTGGCGGGACTAAGTCGCGTACCAAGCTGTGTCCGACTAATAAATTCTCCCAGATTGTTTCATCGACCCGTTTCGCTTCCGATCCGATTCGCCATTCATATACCCTGCCACGAGCAGTCAACGGAAAATCAAAGGGCACCTTGCCAATCATACGTGCGGCATGCTGTTCTACCAGGATAAGGTTTGGATGAAAGTCTCTGCGTCCCGGCTTGTCCTGCACCATCAGTTCAATGTGAAAATCTGCAATAGTATCTGCAGTTTTCAGTTCATAATAATCAACTATACCTTCGCCGCGATTTAAAATCCCGTACACATACTGAAAATATTGCGGATTGTTAATTTCCTGCGGCACAGCATAGTTATTGTGCCCGCCTTTTTCAAACGTATAGTAATCAGCGCGTACCGGCAAAACACTCAGTTGGACGAGTAATAAGAAGAGAATGAAAAGTAGACAGCGACGAAAATTGACAGTAAACAAAACTGGCGATTGCATGATTTATTCCAGTTTACTAAGATGGGTTTCAAAACACAATGCCAGTATGTATAGGAAAAAAGAGCAAATAACCAGTTCACGGACTATCCGATCCTTTTTCTTTTCAACCGCACTGGTGCTGTTTTTAATTTTTTTGTGGGTGATCTCCCTTCAGTATCCAGACAACCCAAATCCCCAAAAGCAACTCCAGACTCAGCTGGCGTGGCAAAGCAATCATCCGGTACTGATTAATACGCTGAGCCAGAAGTATCTCCAGCACGGCATGACCCAGCAAGCGCGTATTCTGACTAATCCATTTGTTACGAGCGCGATAGCCGCGGCGCCCACCGCAATAGTTCTCAACACCTCCAGTCAAACCGCTACTTCGACGCAGCCACTTACTGAAATTGAGCTTTTGCAGCAGCAATTGTATTGGGAACAGGTCGCCCAGCAATACCCGAATTACCGGGATGCGTGGGTACAGTTATACTATTTGCAACTGGGACAAAATCAGGAAGATGTTTACCTGCAACAGATTATTAAGCTTGATCCACTGACTGCGGCAACACTACCCCGTTAACACAATAGCCAACGAAAGATCTGTTATGAAGATTGTTTTTCAGCTTTTGCTGGAACTTGAGGGGTGGATGTAACGGCTTCTGCCGGACCAGCTGGTGTAGTTGGTGTAACTGCGGCAGCTTCAGCCTGAAGTTGCTGTGCCTTTTCTTCTTCTGCTTTTACTTCCGCTTCGGTTTCTCTACTAATCAGTTCTCCGATTTTTACGACTTCCAGACTTCCCGATGTAAGTACTGTGACAGCGGGCGAAACGGTTAGCTGGCCTATAAGAATAGTGTCGCCAATTTGCGCCAATTTTGAAATATCCACCTCCAGATATTCAGGTAAGTCAGTCGGAAGCGCTTCAACCTCTGCCTCGTTAATCAGTTGCAACAACACCCCCAACCTATCAGTTACTGCGGGAGCTGCGCCGGTGATTTTTAACGGTACGTGCGCCGTAACTTTGGTCTTTAAGTCTACCTGATAAAAATCAACGTGCAGAAACTTATTCGTTACCGGATGAACTTGCACGCTTTTGATGAGCGCCGGCCGCACATCACTTCCCAAATTAAGTTCAACCAACCCTGTTTCACCGGTTGCCGCATATACCTGGCTAAACTCCGGCAAGGCCATCTCTATCGCCTGGCTGGCAATACCCTTCCCGTAGATGACGCCCGGCACAAACGCTCTTGCCCGTAATTGACTCACTTTTCTTCCCCGCAGTATTCTAGGTTGTGCGTGTAATCGTATCGCTTTCATAAAAATCAACGTTGGCTAAAGTTGAGTTTAATTAACTCATCTTGACGCAGGTCGTTATTATACGAAATTCCCGCTTCGTTCACAAGCGAGGTAACCCCGGCCACTTCCCCGTTTTTTTCCGGGCTCACGGATACCATCGTCCAATTCTCCGGAACTCTCACTGTTACAACATACTCCGGAGCCAGAATTCCCGCCTGCTTTCGCACCTTTAACTGATACTGATTAACTAGAGTGGCAGCCGGTGCCGCCACCAGGTCGTAGATCAAAGACAAGGTTTGTTTTGATTGGGGCGGCACCTCAAGCAACTGTTCAAAACTGGTGAGTTGTGAGTTTTCGGTAATCAGGGTTGCGCTTGTCGATGCCACACCCTCGGAAATAATCGCGAGCGGCTGCGTCCCAAATGTGGCTTGTTTTAACACTGCACCTTTTGGCACAAACACCCGAACGTAGTTTTTATAAAAATCTCCCAGGCCTGTTTCATCAGTCGTGGCTTTGTTTTCGTATTCGAGAGATAGCGAGTGCGTGACGACTCCGGAGCCGGCTAAAGCAATCTCGTCTTTTACTGACCGGTTCACAAAATAGTCGGTTTTATTAACACCCAGGTTTGCATCCACCACTGCCAAAAAGTCGTTAACACAATTTTCCGCTTCGCAAGCCGGCCGCGTATCCAACCGGCCGCTCCACCCCAACGCATCAACTACGGCAAGAAGTGCCGGAGAATTAAAGTACAGCTGTAAATGGTGCTCTTCCAGTCCGCGTTCAATTGCACTTAATAAAGACATGTTCACTAATTTTTTCCCCTGCAGTAACTCGTCAACTAATTGGCGGGCCACCGCACCCAGAAAATCCCGTTTTTGAGTGGAGCCGGGGAAAAATTCTGATTGCGCATATGACTGAGTTTTCATAAATATATTTTCTGCGGTTAAAGTTTCCTGGTAATCTTTTAACTCGATTTCGCCAATCGTGCCGAGTAGAGACTCCAGAAATGAAACGTCAACTGCAAGAACGCCGTCTACTGACTCCCCCATTTCCTTATCAAAAAACCACGCCGCCCGCGCTCCTGAGGCAACAAAATCCGGATCCCAGTTACTATCACGCAAATACCAGTGTTCCTGACCCAAATGTTTCTGCAGCGGAAGCGGCGGATCCACATGCCCCTTAAGTGCTCCATCTGCCGTATATACATCTTCCACCTTAAATTCTTTAAGTTCACCATTTGCAAAAGACACCAAGCCGTAAGAACCGATAAACCCGCCCGTAGGCCGCAATTCCATATTGTTTTGCAGTAACAAGAGGTACTTGCGGTCACCATATAAGCCCAACACCTCAGGCGCCATGGAAAGTGCAAGCCGCGCCTGGATTAAACTATTGCGCGCGTCACCAAGCTCTTCAAACCAATTGGAAAATTTTTGACTCAGTAAGTGAAATGGCCAGGTACCCAGAAGACTTTGCAGCGACTCAGTCTTGTACTCTGCCTGGGCAGTTGCCAGTTCTCCATCAACCAGGGTTAAATTACCCTTCATGCTCGAAATAAGCTGGCCAAACGACACGCCCTTATCACTACCGGTGACCCCGCGCACGAGTTGCACCGCTTCCTCGGCCGCCTGCGCTCCGTACTGCGCTGCCCGGGTTGATTTATCAACAATATTGATCAATTGGATCACTCGTTGCACAAAACCTCGCTTGTGAAAAAGCGCGAACAATGACTCTGATAACTCAAGTTGTTTCTTGGCAGCATTGGTATAAAAATTGGCAGACCTAAAATGTCCCGTTGCCGACTGATAGCGAGCCGAGTTAAAGGCACTCCGACCTCTCCACCCATGAAAGCCGATTAAGGAAATTTCTCCAGCAAAAATCACCAGCGGAAATAAAAGAAAAATAAGAAGACCTAAGGTAATCGCCTTAAAAATAGGGGCACGCTTTTTAAAATTGGGCACTGGTGTTTGTGTCCCTGTTGGTTTCGGATGCGCTGAGTTGAAAAGTCGGGCAACCGGCTCCCGCACGTCTACATTTGTCAAAGCTGGTTTCGTTAATTCTGCGGTTAATACGGATTGTGCTGGCGCCCTTTCTTTTGTTACTTCAAATTTAGCCTCGGATGCAGGGCTCGTCAGCATTTCTGTCCTGATTCTCCCCGTCTCCGGTTCTTCGCGCTTGGCTAACTCTACTTCGGGCGCCAAAGCAACCGTATCCAGGGGTAACGAGGACTCTTGCTTTTCTACAGTTCTTACTGGTAATTCCTCCAGTAAATTATCCCGTTGTGCCGGTACGGGTGACAATTTACCCAGTTTCAGAATTTGTTCTGAGGCGGTAAAGAAGAATTCCATCACCCGATCTGCCCGTTGTTCAGTCAGCTCGATTTCATCACCAATCGTCACTGCTTTGAGTTGGGGAAAATTAGTGAGACATTTTTCCACCTCTGCATAATCCGATACCCCCCGCAGCAACAGCAGTGTTTTCGGCAGGTCTTTGCCGCTTGCATCAAGAAAATCTTTCACAGCCGCAAGTCTGCCGACATAGAAAAAATAGTCACCAAAAAATGCATCAGCTAAACTTTTTCCCGAAAACAAATCTACCCCATGCTCAGACAAGCTCAGCGCCAGTTGATTTACCAAATCTAACTCACTTCCAAAAAACACTGCTTTGGGATTTCCTTCACGCTCTGTAACGGTAAATTGTGGCGGTCTAGAGGTGTCCATACTACGATCCATTGTACAGAAACGAGCCAAAAACACAAGGAATCAGTGGGTAAAATGTGGCTATCTATGCCGAAGCGGTCATGTCCGGATCGTCCAGTGCCTGGTTCACCAACTCATCTGCGTGTTTATTACGGCTGCGGGAAACGTGAGTGAAGCTAACTTCCGTCCCCAATCGCCGAACCAGGGCGTGTACTGAATCAACCAGCGTTCGCAAGTGTGGCTGTTTAATTTTAAACTCACCAGTTAACTGGGAAACCACGAGTTGTGAATCCAAAAAAAAATTAATGCGCTGGCATGGTAATTTTTGCGTAGCGATAAACTCGAGCGCCGCAATCACCGCCCGGTACTCTGCCACATTATTGGTGGTCTCCCCTACCCTACGGCCAAACCTGGTAATGATTGACCCGTCTTGTTCATTATGCGCTTTACTAATAACCACGCCAATAGCTGCCGGGCCCGGATTTCCCCGGGCTCCCCCGTCTGTGTATACATACAAGACCTGATTTATCTTCATGCTGTTCTCCTCCAGTTGACTACCAGGATTACTACTCCCCCCACTAGCACGAATAACTCAGTCAATCCGGTAATTATGGCTGAGGCCGTGGCGCCGTAAATCGGGATCCAGAGGTAATTAGCGCCGATATTCAAACCCATGGCCAAAAGGTATAAAACCATAAGTAAACGCTGTTTGTTAAGTAAAATAAACAACCACATCAGCGGACTGGTTAGAAAAAACACCGGCGCGCCCACCAACAATGTCCGCACGTAAGCAACTGAGTCGCTAAAATCCGGCCGGATAACAATGAGCGGCGCCCCTACCCAACCGATTCCCACCACCAAAACAGCTGCAATTGTTAACCCGGCAAATAATTTAATAAAGGCCTGCCGCAGCGCAGGGCTATTTACATCCAACTTGCTTAAAAGCGGAAACGCACTATTCATAGCAAAAGTTGGAATCGCAATTGCAAATTCGAAAAATTTATACGCATACCCATAAGCGCCAATTTCACTGCTTGGCCGCCAGAAAGTCAAAAGCAGCGTATCGATCCGGAAATAAATTAAATTAAAAAACAGCATAAATCCCAGGGGTGCAGCTGCGGTAAACCAGACACGCCAGTTCTTATGAGTCGTAAAGGTTGATAGGGAAACACGTATGTTGGTAAAAAAACCTGCGACAAGGGTGGTCACTGCGGCTCCGATGACAAAAGCTAATCCAGAAAATAACACCAGCTTTTCCGACTCAGGCACAACCACCTGACTCGCAACCAGAATAAACCCGAATGAAACCACGCTTCCAACGACCAGCGCGACTGCCGACCGAACGAATCGTAACTCAACCTGGAAAAGCGCTTGTGCTGCCAAATACAGGGAATACCAAAGTAATGCAGGAGTAATAAGTATGGTGGTTGTGCGCACCAGAGGAGAAAAACCAGAACTTAAGAAGCTCAAGACCCAGATTCCAAAAACCGCAAGTAATGTTAAAAAAGTTCCCCACACCAGACGCAGACTAATAAAAGCCGGCAGCTTTTGCCGGGCGAGCACCACAGCGCCACGCGTCTCGCGCACAAAAATCGCGTTTAAACCAAAGTCAGTCAGGATATAAAAAAACATAATATACGACAGCACCTTGGTATATTCGCCGTAGTAATGGGCACCCAGAAAACGCGCTAATATAAAAGTGGTCAAAAAGGAAAGTAGAGCAGTCACAAATCTGCCGCTAAACTGGGTGGTGGTGTGTTTTACCAGAGTGCGCAACATACCCGCTATTGTAGCGCACTTGGCTTAGTTTCGGCGAGTCCAAGACCAATGAGTAATGTAGCAAGCCCCAATGGTTGGGGAGTAGACCAGAAATAATGGTCAACCAAACCTAAAAGTAAAATTGCGCTTATTGACCAAAATAAGGCATGATTTCTTAATTGTCTCAGGCGCCACAACAACCGGAATAATAATAGAACTAACGCGGCTGTTGCCAGTAATCCCACTTCAACCGCTGCCAGTAGATACACTGAGTGCACCGGTTGCAGTAAAAAGGGCGGAACACTCATCATTGGCAAAAGCGGAATAAAATGACCAAAACCATAGCCAGTTAACGGTTGCTTTGTAATTAACCTTAACGCGTTTTGGGCAAGGAGTTGGCGCTCGGCAACTGATTTACTACCAAACTCAGTCAGTCGGACCAGCTGACCCAGGCTCAGTTCTTCATAAATAAATAAACCGAAAATAACCAGCAATATAAAAATCAGGGATTTTTTGGTCTTGTACAGCTGTAAAATACTGAAGACAATAATAAGCGTACCCACAAACCAGGCTGCTCGGCTAAAGGAAAGGATGATGCCAAAAACAGTAAACACGCGGGCGGCCTGGATCAGTAAGAATTCACTTCTGGTTTTACTAGTAAAAAATAAAAACAAAGGAAGCAGGGTCACCAGCACGCCGCCTAATACATTAGGATGAGAGAAGGTTGCATAAGGACGAACCAATAGTCGGTTAGAAACAATTAGGTGGGCAATTTGACTACTGGCCACCGTATAGGATCGTTCACCCAACCAGTACATCCAACCACCAACCGAATGTTGCCCTAAAAATTGCGTTAATGCCAGAAGCACTGCGCAAATTACGCAGACCGCGGCTATTTGCTGCAGCCATCTTAAATTTGGGTGCGTAACTATAATTACAGTCAGCAATAACAACATGAGTAACCAGCGCAGACCGCTGAAAAAAATCACCTGCGGAAACTGGCTGAAAACCAACATTACCACCCAAACAGCAAAAAAAATCAGGGAGGTCGACTTAAACCAACTCCGAGACCAAAGTAGGGGAAAATTTATAGAAAATAAAGCGATAATTACCAGATCAAATAAGTGTACGGTCGGGGAGAGGTAGTCTATCCGCCTACCTAAAACTAGCGTCGCGTCAGGCCAGAAATGATTACCGAGTTGGATAAAAAATAAGGCAAGTAGTAGACAAAGAAGAAATTTTCGCAACGATTTCACGCCTGGGGCTTGAGTTTTATCACCAGTCGTCGATTCCTGCCTTCTCCTTCAGATTCAGATATAACCTGTTCATGGCCTTGAAGTGCCAGGTGAATAATCCTGCGTTCGGCCGGAGTCAGTTCATCCATAATGAGCGGCTCTTGTTCTGTAACTACCTGTTCGGCTGCCTGTTCGGCGATTTCTTTTAACTGTTCTTCCCGCCGGGCCCGGTAATCGCCAATGCTCATAGTAAGCCGAATCCACTCTCCAGTTTTTTTAAACACGATCTGCCGCAGGAGTAATTGCAGCGCTTCAAGCGTACGCCCGTGGTAGCCAATCAGTAAACCCGATTCTTCGCTTTCTACCGTCACCAGAATTGCTTCTTCGTGTTCGCTCACCTCGACCCCGGCTCCTTTAATCTGCAACTGCTCAAGCAGCTCGTGGGTAGTTTGTTGGATTAAGTCGCGTGTTTTTTCGTCCATAGACTTATTTCTTGGTTTGTCGCTGTTGAATTATACCAAAGAGCGTGAACGTATTCCAGTAAATTGCCAGGCCGATCGGAAACGAGTAGGCGAAATACCCGAACATAATCGGGGTAACAATCGCCATCTGGCGCTGCATGTCTGCCATCTGATCTCCTTCGGTCTTTTGTTTCGGGGCGGGCGGCAACATCAGTTTAGTTTGCAAATATTGAAGTCCAGCCGTAACCACCGGAATCAGTAATAACCACACACCCACGCTCTGCCATTCAGATGGCTTGGTAGTGAGATTAATCCCAAAAAAAGACAGGTCAAGCGTAGTAATGTGCAGGGCGGGGTGGTATAACACCGTATTAATTCGCTCAGCAAACCCGGCATCACCATTTAAAACCGTGTTAAACACGTTATAGAGCGCGATAAATAAGGGGATTTGTACGAGGAGCGGTAGACAGCCGCCGGCCGGATTTACGCCGGCGGTTTTATACAGCTCCATTTGTGCTTGCTGCAGCTTTACTTTATCATCTTTGTGTTTTTTGGAAAGCTCATCAAGTTGCGGCTTCAGGCTTTGCAGTTTTTGGGTTGATTCCAGTTGCTTGCGTTTTAATGGAAAGAGAAGGGTGTTAATAAGTAAGGTAAGGGCGATGATGGCAAAACCAAACGCGCCGGGCACATGCACCAGCTCAAACGCCTTATAAAACGCCATCAGCGCATTAAGTATTGGCCAGATTAGCAGTTGATTCCAGATAGTGGGATCGGTCATAACAATTTAGAATTTAAAATTAAAAATTAAAAGAAGGTGGATTTTTTGCAAGAACTTATTAAATCTGAACTCTTAATTCTGAATTCTAACCTCTTAATGGTACTGGGTCGTATCCGCCTCTGTTCCCCGGGTGACAACGCAACAACCGTTTGCTTCCAAACCACAATCCTTTGATTATACCATGTTTCCGGATTGCTTCCTCTGTATACTGTGAGCAACTTGGTGCAAAGCGACAGGTGCCTGAGAAAAACGGCGACCGTAGTTGTCGATACAGCCGGATACTGAAAATAAGCATTTGTTTCATAGGTTTTTGGTAAGTAGTTGCGCTTGTGTTAACAGGGTAACCAGCTTCTGCTGCACTTCCAGCATTTTAAACTCGTATACTGGTTGCTTCACCGTAATGATGCCTAAACCCTGACTGATTAATTTTCCTTCTATTCCTCGCAGCGCCTCCCGGATAATTCTCCGGCTGCGATTACGAGAGGTTGAGAGTACGATAATCTTTTTGGGCACCTGAATCCGCCACCGGCTGTGGGGAGTATTACTGGAGATAAAACTGAGATGAAACAGGGGAGTGGTGGTTTTTTTGCCATTTTGCCACACATTGTTTGCTTCAGGTGTAGTTAAGCCGCTGGCAGCCGCTTTCATAGTTGTTAAACGGTAAGTTTTTTGCGGCCTTTTTGGCGACGGGTTTTTAGGACATTGCCACCCATTTTCATGCGCTTGCGAAAGCCGTGCGTTTTGGCTCGTTTGCCTTTTTTAGGTTGATAGGTTCGCTTTGGCATACCTGGAATTGTACCATACCAAGAAACTGATTGACAATTGTGGATAACTTTTTTAGGATGTGTCTACTTTATGGAACACGCAAAGTTGTGGCGACTGGTATTAGATGAGTTGGAAATTTCCGTGTCCAATCCGACTTTCCGGACGTTTTTTGCCAAGTCGACCTTGGTTGGTTTTGAATCAGGCGTAGCTACCATTGGTTGTGCCAATGCGGTTGCGACCCAAATGATTGAAACCCGCTATTATGCGCTAATTAAAAAAATTCTTGACAAACACTCGGGTCAAAATACCAGTTTGCTTTTTAAAATCAGCGGTGGCGCGGAACACCAGGAATCACCCGGACCCCTTTTTTCTCCGGCGCCCGCGTCACCTGTTTCTCAGCCGGCAGCGCAACTCATGCGTCCTCATCATCTGCGCGGTGATTATACATTTGAGTTGTTTGCGGTGTCTACTTCAAACCAGATGGCGTATGCGGCAGCAACCGCAGTTGCGGCAACACCGGGAACTTCATATAACCCGTTGTTTTTTTATGGTGGAGTGGGGGTCGGCAAAACACACTTAATGCAGGCAATTGGTACAGCGGTGCTTATGAAAAAACCACAAACCCGTATCATTTACTGTATGGGTGAGGAGTTTACCAATGAAATCATTGATGCAATTCAGACCAAAACCACCAAACGGTTTAAAAACAAATATCGGAGCGCCCAAATACTCCTCATTGACGATATTCAGTTTATTGCTGGTAAAAATGCGGTTCAGGAGGAATTTTTCCATACGTTTAACGCAATTCAGCGGGAAGGCGGACAAATCGTGCTCACCTCAGACCGGCCACCCCAGGAAATTGAACGCCTGGAAGAACGACTGCGCAGCCGTTTTGAACAGGGGCTTCTGGTTGACGTACAAAACCCGGACTTTGAGTTACGATGTGCCATTTTACGCATTAAAGCCCAACAACGGGGGATTGACCTAAAAATGCCGATTGCCCAAATATTGGCTGCCCCAACTGAATCAGTGCGCAAACTCGAAGGTTTGCTTACCCGACTCGTGACCGAAGCAGAGTTAACCAAACAACCAATTACGGATGTGCTCGCGCGGCGGCTGGTCGGATTACCGGAAAACTCTGAACCAAATCCGCTACGCCGGGTAGTAACTCCCCGGCAAGTGCTGGAGGCGGTGAGCCGGAAGTTTGGGACTACCAGCACCGAGCTTAAAGGGACAAATCGCAGCCGGCCGATTGTGCGGCCACGCCAAATTCTGATGTATTTACTCCGAACTGATCTTGGCTTGCCGCTTGATGAAGTCGGGGCTTTGGTGGGTGGCCGTGATCATTCAACAGTCTTACATGCAGTGAGCGCAGTCAAAGGCTTGATGTCCACAAATCCACAAACACTTGAGGATATCTCGGGGATAAAACAGGAGTTGTTTGGGTAACTATTTTGAGTTTTCAACATATCCACAAATTCATCTTGTTATCCACAAGATTATCCACAAATTGATTGTGTGGGGTGTGGATGATTGTTTTTCAGCGTTTTTTATATTGTTGCAGCTTAAAACAAAAACTTGTACACTTGCCAACACACTCTACTACTATTACTACTAATAGATATACATAAAGATGAAAGTAATCGTTCTTCAGGAAAAATTACACACCGCCTTACCTTTTATTACTAAAAGCGTAAACACGAAAACCCAATTACCTATACTTGGAAACATACTACTTGCAACAGATCAAGGAAGACTACAAATTACGGCAACAAACTTAGAAACCAGTCTTTCCATTTGGATTGGTGCGAGCATTGAAGAAGAAGGCGCAATCACTGTACCAGCACGCTTTTTTCAGGAGCTCGTTTCTTCGTTCACCAGGGAAAAAATCGAACTTAAAAGTGATGAAGTAAAACTGGAGATGGTATGCGGGGAAAGCAGTGCGACACTATCAGGAATACCGGCAAGCGAATATCCGCAGCCGCCAGAACTTAAGCGGGATGAAAAAATATCTTTGGACACCGGCATTCTGGAAAAAGGATTGACTTTTGTCTCAATTGCCGCCTCTACTGATGAGAGCCGGCCGCTGTTAACCGGAATCAACTTGCTTCCTAAAAAAGGGAAGCTACTGATGGTGGCAACCGACGGCTACCGGTTGTCAATTAAAGAAATTCCTGAAGAACCGCGCTTGACTCAAAATGTCGTCGTCTCAGCCCGGGCGTTAGGTGACGTGTTTCGGCTGGCAGCGAGTGAAGGTGCTAGTATGGTTGAGATGTGTTTCTCAAGAAGCGCCAACCAGGTCGCCTTTTTACTGGAAAATGCTGAAGTCACGACCCGCTTGATTGACGGCGACTATCCGCCGTTTGAACGGATTATTCCGACGAGCTTTACAACGCAAGTAGTATTTGACCGGACCGAGCTTTTGCGTGCAGTTAAATTTGCTGCAGTGTATGCCAAAGAATCGGCAAACATTATTAAATTTTCAGTCCAGGATGGATTAGTGGTAGTTTCAGCCAATACCCCACAAGTTGGGGAAAACAAAACCAGTTTAACGGTAAAAACAGAAGGGGAAGGGGGAGAGATCGCCTTTAACGCGCGTTTTTTACTGGATTTGTTAAGCGTATTCCCGGAAGAATCGGTGGTTTTTGAAATGACCGGACCTCTAGCTCCCGGCGCGTTCAAACCGTTAAACGATTCCTCTTATCTACACATCATCATGCCGGTGCGAGTGCAGGGGTAACTATTCTTAGGGAGTCTCTTCAAAATCAGCTGGAACATGCTCAGTCACCACATATGTTAACGTAACGTCGTCTTTCAATTGTGCGGTGGCGTCTTGAGACAAAAGACCTTTATGTATGGTTATTTGATATGTTTTACCAACTTCCCAGTTAGATGTCGGTTCAATGTAAAGTTCTTTTTGACGATTTGGGTGAACATAAGTTTTAAAAGTTAGGTTTGGACTTGAACTGACAATTGCAGTTTCTGGAGATACTGTCCGGTCAAACGTCAGCGCTATTCCGGCAGTTGTTCCACCAGCTTCAAGTGTGCCCTCAGCCGGAAAAACGTTTTTGACCGAGAGTTGTACCAGCGCCGGGTTTATGGAAGGCTCGGGTTTTTGACAAAAACTCAAAAAATATTCAATCCCAGACTCGTCAGGATTTGCAAAGTACGGCGTCACAACTGAAACAGTCAGCCGACAAAGTTCCTGAGTCGGGCGGTTGAGTATTTCAATAAATTTTTGTTCTGCTTGTTGCCGGTACGTTTCAAAAGGTGAATTGTTAACTGAAATTATGTAGCTATCCGTTTGGGCAAGCCAGGTGATTTGAAAATCATCATTTTCAAAAAGAATGGTGTCACCTTGTTTGTTAATAACTTCAGGAGAGGCCGCAGGACCAATCCGAGAACCGGTTGGAATAAAAAGATTTACCACGACTAACAGAACAATCAACGTAACAAACCCAAGAATCGCGACATTTTGTCTAGTAAAAAAACGCCTTAAATTCATAGTTTTATTCTAATATGAATAATTGATTACTTCCAACTTTGTCAATTATCTAATTCCACAAGCTCGTGCGCCGCTCCAGATGCTCCAACCATATTGTCGTTGGATATCAGCGGCAGCGCGGATATTATTCTCCGGATCGCTGAAATACATTCTACAATAATCAACCACTTGATTATTTTTTATAGAGCACCACTTTGTTTTCCCATCACAAGCGCCTGACCAATTGAAACCCTCACTGCACAAGCTTACCCCAAACTTTTGTTGTAATTGACTGCTTAGATCCGGGGGAGTATGGCATAAAGTGTTAATTTGAAAAAGTCCCACGCTGTATTCTTGTGAAGCATTTGAAAGACAACCTTTATTTAGAGCGGCAGGATTGCCAGATGTAGTTTCCCGCTTACAAGTAATTGCGGCATTCTGTGCTTCATTACCAAATGCGCTTCTAATATTAGGATTGAGACTAGCGTTATCAATATAACAATAGCTTTGCGGATTTGTCGGAACAGTACACTTTGGCCCGCCGGGGGCTGGGATTGAAACTCCCCCTTGAGGTGCTCCAGCTCCGCCATAGCAAAATGGGGTTGGGTCAATTCCAGTTGAGTCCATGCCAATTTCAAAATGTAAGTGGTCTACTTGGTAGGCGCCAACACTATCGCTAATTCCCAATTCTTTGGGAACCGCTCTAAAACGGGAGCCTTTTCCTGTTCCTGGAACCCAATTCATGTGGGTCAGGTACATTGTCCACTGATGCCCATTATATTCCCTATCTGTTTTAAAGCGGGCACCATTGCCAGGACCATTAAAATCCGTTAACACCCACCACACCTCTTGGTCGTCACAACTTCCCGCGTTTGGACATGGGTAGGGGACATGGACTGATTTATCTCCATCAGCACTTGGAACGTCAATTGCCATACCATAATAAGGGCAACTTAAGTTCCAACATGGTTGTGGAATGTCAGGTAATGGATAGGGGCACTCATTGCCACTGCTAGCCGCGCAGTTTGGATTTCCAGCATACCTGCTCCAGTAAGCCCTACTTCCATGTCCATCAATTTTATAGTTGCCGGTTTTATCACCACTATAAGCAGCAACTAATATTGGTCCTGGGTTTGAGATCGGACAGGTGCCCGAGGCTAAACCGTTTTCATTAATTAAGCCGGCCTGTTCCTGAGAGATATTGGGTAAAAACGAGCCGGTGGTGACCATGCTTTGGACAAGTGGGATAGCAATAAGCAGAACAAGTACTGCAATAACTGCAACTACTACAGGATTTGCTGCAGCCCAACCAACCGCGCCGCGCGCGGCGGTAGAAGCTGCTCCGCGGGTAACTGCGCCCGCAGCCTGACGTCCTAACAATCTTGGACCAAGACCAAGGGCATTATTAAGCAGTGAACCAAATCCTTGTGAAAGCATGTTTCCGCGCGGAGCGCTGATTGCTCCAGGAGTTGGAATTATGGGGCCAAATTCATCTACAAACCACCCCGGCTCAGTTAGGTAATCAGAAATGCCTTTAGCTGGTGTAGGACGGCGCATATCTTCTGGCCGGCGATACGAAGTGAAAGGGAATTTTTGTTCCGGCGTAGCCTTTATTTTTAATGTGGGTGTTATGAATGCGAGCTGCTTGTATTCCAGCAAAGTTTTTTGCAATCGAGTCCAATCCTTTTCCGGAACAGATTCGCGAACGTTTTTAACCAGCCGCCTGAGTTCGTTTTCAGAAACATTGTTTTGCAGTCCGTGTTGGAGTTTGGTTAGTTCACGTACCGGATTTGGTTGCAGGTCAACCTCTTTTACTTTGGCATCAAGATAACGCCGAAGCTGGGTGGCGTGTTTACGGACTAAACGCTCAATCTGATCTTCGTTGAGCGCAGAAATGTTACCTAATGTTTTTTTAAGTTTGGCGACACTCTCCACCTCATAACCGGTAATTTCCAGATGTAAGTCATTGGTTGAAATCGGTTGATCCGAAATGTTTGTATAGAGGAGCGATAATTTTCTATTAAAGTCACTGAGTTCATTTCGAATTTTTAGCTCAATTTCCCGTTGAGTTGGTTCAGCTTGAACACCAAAGTCGCGGATATCTTTGCGTGAGACGGTAATAAATAAAGGTTGAAAGAGCGTTGTAAACTTTACGAGGGGTTGTGTAATCTGCAAATTCTTCAACAACTGATTACTTGTCTCATACACTTGAGCAGTAGGTGTGACCAGTAGTTCTGTTTCAGCCGCAACAAATTGTTGAATAGTGCGCCGAGAAATTATTTGAGTTAAAGGTGGCGGTTCAGAATAAGGGATGAGCGTAAGCGCTAAAGTGCCAATGATCTGCGGATTATTAATTACCTGGTTTAGCAATTGCAGTTTCTGCTCCCGTTCCGTTCCGCTATACGCACGAGCAATATCTTGCTGAGCATCGGTAATTAAATCTGCGCGTGAGGCAGGAGAGTGCAGAAGTGAGGTGGTGGTAAACGCATCAGTCAGAAAAGCTGCGTCACGGGCGAGGAAATTAGGTTTAATGATCTTGTGTGCTTGTGCTCGCCGCACCGTCAAGGGTGGTAGCAGAGGCTGTGGATAACGAAGCGGATCAAGAATTGGGATGTTGCTATTTACAGCTTCAATTTGGGCGTCGTTAACAACTTTAAATAACTGTTCAGAGGGAATATCTTTTTTGATTTGTTCAAATGTTACAAGCGCCACCTGGTAAATTGGATTTACTTCTGCGGTAATTCGGATTTTTCTGTCAACAATGTTTAGAATTTCCTGTGGAGAAACAGTCTGGTTTTCTTGCGCTGCCCTGTTTACTTCCAGGCTGATCAATTCAAGTGCGGGTTCGCCTGCCAGCTTTGGGTCAAGCAGTTCAAGACCATAAATCACCATCTGATTGTGCCGATCCATGGAAACCTTGGCCCAGTTAATTCGCCGTTTTAGACGCGCAAATTCAGCTGCTTTTTGAGCTTCGTGTTCTTCAAAAGCGGCTACAAGTTGACTTAAATTTTCCGGAATTGTGGGTGCGAATTTACTGATGGTTTCAGGTGTGGCTCTGCTGGCTTGAGTAAATTTGTCAATTTCGTTAGTGAGAAACGTTAATAAGTTTCCCAGCGCGTTTGGACTGATGAAGAGATTTTCAGGCGAGGAGCCGAGTATTTTTTCTAAATTCCAGTACGGTAAGCTTTTGTTTACGATTATAAATCTTTTCTTAATATCCTCCGCAACTGACCGAAATGTAGGTGGGTCAATTTCCTGCAATCGCTTTTCAAGCGCGAGTAGATCCGCATCGGCTGGAATTTTTAAAGAGTAGACAACATCGTTGCGAAGGGATTCTATATCAAAAAGCAGTTGCTCAAGTAGCTCCCGATTCATAGACTTTATTATAGCGAAAATTTAGGAAGAAGTGAGAGGGAAAGAAAATGGTTAGAACGTCTGATTCTGGACAAGCCAGAATGACGTCATTCTGGGGACGACTCAGAGCGAAGTGTGGAGGAGGACTCCAGAATCTGACGACAGCCCTAACAAGTTTTAAGTGGGAGAATTATTTGATGAGGGTGGCACCGGCCGGAATTCAATGGTTGATTTAAACGGCTGATTTATTGGTTCAGGTTCAGGCGGAGGAGTTTCCTGAACCGGAACTGTAGTAAAAATCGGCCGATTCTCAGCCGGAGCAACTGGTTGGAATGGGGGTGGGGTTTCACCAGCAGCCTTGGCCTGTGGTAACGATATTGGTGTCGGCGTTGATTGAGTAAGGAGTTGCGGTTGTGACGCTTCCCGCTCTGCTGCCGGAGTCTTGGCTTTTTTGCGCGCCAGAATTTCACTGGGTTTGGTGGTAATTAGCAAATGTTCATCAGGCGAGGCAATGATCCGAACTGCCACATGGGCAGGTCCGGCAAAAAATAAACCCTCGCCCACATCAGCCGACAAGAGTAGGTGCTTCTCTCCCTCTGATAAATAAAATAGGTCTGCGATCTTATCAATAGCTGCGGCGGATTGTTTGAGCAATATTTGAATTGAAGAATTCTGGACAATTGAGTGACCGAGGTCAACCGCCAGAAAGTCTTCGACATCCTGGGTAATAGTAGTTAAGCCTAAGAAGTATTTACGCGCCCGCTTGGCAATAGAATTGAGGAAATTGGCCGAATCCGGATACTTCATCAAATACCAGGCTTCATCGACAATTAACAGGCGTTTTTTAAGGTCGCGGCGTATCTTGGTCCAGACAAAGTCGAGTAGCACATACATAGCAATCGGCCGCAGTTCATCGGCAAGGTCACGGATTGAAAACACCGTGAAGGGATTTTTAATATTCACATTTGAATGCTGATCAATAATCCCGACCATGCTGCCTTTAATAAACCGTTCAATCCGGTCAGACAGGCCTTTGGCCACGGTTTCTTCCATGCCAATGAGCACTTTGTACAAATCCTCAACCAGCGGCGGTTCCTTGAGTTGCGATTGGGGCTCCTGGGTAATACCCTTTTGCCGGTAGGTGAGAATGATTGCCCGGTCTAAAACCGCGTCTTCCTCAGGAGTAAGTTTGCCCATAACTACCCGAAATAATCCATGGAGGGATAATACTTTTAGCCCCAATTCGTTTTCACCGGAATCGGTAAGTTGTGACAAATCAAATGGGTTGATTTTAGCCGGGGTATTAAAACTAAACGTGATGTATTCGCCATTGACTGCCCGACACAACTCTTCATACTCGTTTTCCGGATCAATCACAATCACTTCGCTATCAAACATCAGGCTGCGCAGCACCTCAAGTTTTACTAGGTAACTTTTACCGCCGCCGGATTTACCAAAAATAACCGAGTTAGCGTTTTCCAGTGAAAACCGGTCAAAGATAACCAGTGAATCATTGTGTTCGTTGATGCCGTATAAAATACCCTGATTTGCAGTCAGCTCACTGGTCGTAAACGGGAAGGTGGTGCCAAGCGACGTCGTATCCATATTGCGGGTAATCAGTAGTTTGTCTTTACTCATGGGCAGCGTAGTTTTAAAGCCGTCCTCCATTTGCAGGGTGGCTTTTTTAGTGATAATCAGAAGTGAGGCAAGCGTTGATTCTACCTGTTTGGAAACCTGATTTAATTCTTCAAGAGTTGGAGCCGGAATTGAGACATAGAGCCCAAACTGGAAAAAGCGCTCCGCGCCCTTAGCTAGTTGTTGCTGCAGTTCCAGTGCGTCTTCAAGCGCTACCTGTACTGACGGATCAATCACCCGGCCGCGTTTAATGTCAGATTGAATCGTAGCTTCCATCTCTCCCACTTTACGCCGTAAATTATCCAGAATCTCGCGTGACTCTTGCGGATAGATGTACATGGCAACATCAAGTGAGTGGTCAAAGGAAATGAGGGGTGAAAGCCAATTCGCCGTCACAAATCGGGGATAACCGGCAACGAAAAATGTGCGTACATACTGGCTGCCGATTTTGATAAAATCAAAGTCGACCTCAATAGCTGATGGCGCAATCATGTCGCGCACCGTCGTGAGCCCTTTTGAAAATTGTTCTGCCTGTTGTTGGGCCTGAGAGGTGACTTGCGTAACCGGTTTTTTCAGAAATGGTAACGAAAAGGTTAGTTTCATTGTGTGCTTGTAATCGGTGTCAAATACTCATTTGCATCAGTTGGTTTGAGCTCTTCCTGTGGATTATATATTTCATGAAAGAGTGTGATCAACTGTTGGGTTGTTAGTTGTTTTGCTTTCAACCCGAGCCGATTGAGTTGCCGGATCAGGTGGTCGCGTTTTGGGATGAGGACGGTTTTGGCGCGCGTCAAAATATAACTTTTGGGATAGGGCAGACCTTTTCTGCCCATAAGTGATGACATGTTTGCGACACCCAGCTCAAGCGCGGAAAAAGGAATCACAATATAAAATTTTTTATCCAGCACGTTTCGCTCTTTGACCGTGGCATTGATAAATTCCCGGTACGTGCGAATACGTTCCTTAAGCGCCGGATTGGTCTGGTTATTTTCCGCCGCAATCAGTAAATTCATATAACCGGAAATGTCCTTACGTTTGGAGCGGATGACCAGCTGGATGGGAAAAGAAAGCGAGTTGAGGGTGCCGCTGTATGCGTAAATCATCGCATCCTGTTCTTTCTCACTCAGCAAACTAAAATTTACCGCTGAAGTTTCGATGATGAGCGCGCAGCTGCCATCCTGAAGCAATAATACATCATCGCGAATATCCTCGATTTCGAGGAAAAACTGGGTGGTGGAGCGGATCGGCGCAACTTTATTAGCCATACTTGGTTTATTATATCGTTTTTTGACCGAAAATTTCTTGTGATAATTTTTGTCGCATTTCGTCTTTATGGCTGATTGCCGACACTTCAAGTGGGGAAAGGGCTTTACCGGTCAGCACTACCTCAACCCGCTGAAAACTAAAGACTTTTTTCGGGTCTTCTGCCTCGATGATGTACGTTCCGTTTGCAAGTGGAGTAGAAGCGGCAAACTGACCCAGCTTATTTGTTTTCAAAGCGCGCACCGGCACCTGATCTTTATCTTTCACCGTCACTAAAATATTAGGTAGCGTGTTACCGTCGCCGTCTTTGATAATTCCACTCATAGTATTTGGGTACGAAGTGAGTTGGGGAATACCGACGCGGACTGCCATGTTGGCAGGGATGACTTTGACTTGTGTTGAAGGTGGCGGTTGTGCGTAAGTAGTGGGACGCACCACCTGGCCTTGAGCCTGGGGATTGACGCTTAACTGTTTGCGCAATTGGACGAGCTCGTTGCTCATCCGCTCTTTTTCATTTAACAGTTGTGACACGGTTTGCTGCAACTCTAAAAAGCGCTCTTTAGTGACATTGCCTTTAGCAAGTTCTTCCTGCATCGCCTGCATTTGCGTGGTTAACCGTTGCTCCAGCACCTGGTAACTGGTTTTAAGTTTAGTCAGTTGCATAGATTCGGTGGTAGTAGTTGTTTGTACTGGTACACGCGTGCTGGTAATCGGGGGAGTTGGTGGTGCAACTGGTTTACTGGTATTGAATTTCGGCGGCGCACCCAGGTTCCAGTTTGCCGGCATTTTGTTTTTTACCGGCGTCGGTGGAATGAAACGGGGTACCACTTCAGGTGGGACATTTACCACCTTGGTGGCCTCAACCGGCTTACTTATTAGTGGAGCAGGCTTTACTTTAGGTTGTGGTAAAGGTGGAATAATTGGCAGGTTAACCGGAACAACTTGAGGTGCGACTGCTGCCGGATTTGGGGTAGTAGTTGGCGATGGAGTAGCGCCCAGATCGCGCAAAGCCTCAGGCACCGGGTTACTTTTTCTCCATACATACTGGGTGGGTAAATAGACGCTTTTGAAAAACGCAGCCAGCCAGCGGTCCATCGGTCGTTCTTCAATCGGAACAAAGGCGAGGCCAAATCCCAGAAGTGCCGTGATTACAGCCAGAGGCATCCGGATAATCCAAGGAAAAAAAGCAAATTTGGTAAATATATAGGCTAGAATAACTCCACCCGCCACATACGCAAACTGTTTCAGCGTGATGTCGCCAATCAACTTAAATTGAAAACTTGAAATATTCTGGGGAACCGGGTGTTGCTCCATATGAACGCTTCTATTCTAAAATGTGAAAAATTATTGTGCAAGTGAATCAAAACACCTCAAGTAACAGCTATTTCTGTTTTGGATGTGCTTGGTATAGAATAGGCTATACTGTTTTACTTACAATGAATTATCCAATAATCCAATTCTCAAATTATCCAATAGGAATTTTATTGGTATTTATTGGATAATTGCCTGCCTGTCGGTAGACAGGGTTTATTAGTTGATTGGATAATTATCATGAACATCGGCATTCTCGGCGGTTCATTTAATCCGCCGCATATCGGACATTTATTGGTAGCCCAGCAAGTTTTAGATTTTACTAATCTTGAGGAAATCTGGTGGTTGCCGGCGTATCGGCATACGTTTGATAAACCGTTGGCTTCGGTTGCGCATCGCCTCGCCATGACAAGACTTTTAAATTTACCCAAAACCAAAGTCTCAACTTTGGAAATTGATCACCAACTTGACGGTAACACGATCACACTCATTCCCCTCTTACACAAACACTATCCCAAGCATAAGTTTACCTTTATTATCGGTACTGACCAGTTGCCCACCTTTACTAAATGGGGGAGGTGGCAGGAATTGCTTCAGGAATTACCGTTTCTGGTGGTGCCGCGGGCCGGATTTCCAGCTCAGCCATTGTATGATGGAATGCGGTTGTTGGTTCATTCCCAACTTATTGTTACGAACATTTCTTCAACCAAAATTCGAGAGCGCATTAAAAAGAAATTATCTATTGATAATTTTGTGCCGGAAGAAATTACCGCCTATATTTCTACGCATCAACTTTATGGGTAATCAACCCGGAAAAACTGCTATAATAAGTCAGCCTTGTATGAAAAAAATCGGCTCATTATTTTGCTTCATGGTAGTCATGGTAACCGGTTTGTTTGTTTTACCAGTCACGTTGCCAGTGTATGCGCAAACAAGCTCTGACTCCCCAGGTGAGACACTGGGAATTATTGATAACATAGTTCGCGGCTTGTTTGGCAGTGCCACATCTCTCTTGGGTAGCGGAGAGGCCGCTCGTTGCAGTGACACGCTGCACGCAGTGACCGGAAATCCGGTTTTGGCAGATGAACAGCGCACGACTGGAGAAGACTTTAAGTGTTTTGAAGAACCAATTGCCTGGTTGCATTATGAAGGAAAGCTCGTCCGTACCCAAATTGTAGGGCTTCCAGAGTTGTTTGGCCAACAGCAAGTATCAGGTGATGCATTACCCAATGAGTTGACCAATGCAATTTGGGGAGGAGTCAGGTCCAAAATCAGCGCTCCGTATCAAGGTAGTACTGATGAGCAGCGTGGTTATCTGGCTGGTCATGGGTACAAAAAAAACATTGAGAAGCGCAGGAAGTTGTTGCTCAGCCGTGGGCAGTCAGAAGACGCAGCCATCTTGGCAGAAATTGAATTGCAACAACTGTCAAGTCCGTGGGAGCGAATGCAGCCGTATGAGTGTGTTGATGATTTGGGACAGCGCAAGCCCTGTCTGATAGCGGATAAGGAGAACGCGCTGCGGGCAGAGGCGCGCGGCATGGTGTACTCTGAGGGAGTCGCCGAATTTTTTGGATTAAATCCGGCTGACCGGGTTAATCATACGATTGCCGGGCCGATTACCCTGGGTTGGCTCCATGCACCGTGTTTAGAAGACGGTTCATGCAGTTTGGGGAATACGTACTTGCCAACTGCATTCTCAACTGACAAGCCGCCTGGAGTTGATGTAGCGCTTCCGTATGACGGCATTATCTGGTTTTGCCAACACGGGATGCGAGTAGGTGATATCCCAGATGATGTGATTGATGGTATGTGTAATCTAGTAGTCGGGCCCAATTATCGCAGTGGTCAAGTGTCGTCAACCGGCCTGCTGTGGCAACAAATGACTGCAACGGATAAAAAACAAGCACCGGCGCATCCGCAAGCATATTTACTTCAAGCCTGTGATGTAAATTGTCAGTGGGCGACGTGGGAACTAGCGCCAGTCAGTTCTGACAAACTGGGCGTGAATTTTGCTGCTCCCGGCACGCCAGAAGATTATGACCATGTGGCGCGCTTGCAGCTCGGGTTTGCCGTAGATTTAATTAAGAGTAATGATAGCGGAGCATTTGACCAACTCAAAAATAGTTTTAATCGTGCGTTTGAGCGGGGAGTGACCCCGATTTTACGCATTTGCGTCAAAGACCAATCGTGTCCATTTAGCCAGGCAAGTGATTATGGCCAACTCTTAGAAGATTTATACAAAGAAGATTTATACAAACAAACCGGACAGCGCGGATTTTTTGCCATTGCCGGCCCCAATGAAGCTAATTCCGAAACCTGGCTGGGAAACAAAGAAGGTGATGCGGGTGATGCCGGTGCCCGCTCAGGTGCCTACAGTCAACAGCTGGTGGCAGATTTACAAAAACGGGGGATTTTGGCAACCGGCGCGACAGCTAACGGTATCAGGCTGTTATCTCCGGCATTTAACACTGATTATGCCGGCTTTGAAACTGAGGCAACTGCCTGGAAATCTGCAGTCGGCGCAGCATACAGCAGTATTATAGGCATTGCCGGCAATGCCTATAACAAAGGGCCAGATGCCAAAATCAGCAAGTACGTTGATCGAGTCAAGGCAGTTTTTCCTGATGAAGACAAAGGCATATATCTGACTGAATCAGGTATGTATGAATCAGCAGAAAATCCGTCAGGCGCCGGAGTGCCGAGAGCCCAGGCGCTACTTAATTTGGCTGAGGAGGTACGCAAACTGGCGCTTGACAGCCGAGTGCAGGCTATTAATATCTTTAACGGTTTTGGGAAAAACCCGGATTTTAAATATAACGCGCTCACCGATTCTGAATTTGCACAGTTAACAAGTAGTGCGCCGAGTAGCAGTAGTACTGGAGAAGTACCCATTAGCTACTTTGAATCCGTGCTTAATCCTTTGTATAATGCCAGCCGGGTAGAGGAGTTGGGAGCCACGATCAAGGAGCACACAAGCTTAGAAGAGCAAGACCAGGACGCTTTTACTCTAATTTTAGAATTTTTACTTGGGGATTTGTTTGACGTTGCTCGCGGTGAGCGGGAAGCCCGCCGGACCTACCCAGGTGGGATTGAGGCAGTAGTTGATACGTTGGATGATAATGAAACTGGGATTGCATTTGCTCTGCTGCCTTTTTCCCAGGTTGAAGCGTGTAAAAACGATGAGGATTATGAACATGATATAAATACAAATATAAATGACGCACCCACTATTGATTCAGCTGTGGTTGATGTAATTGCTGGTGATGGGTTTGCGGCGGTGAGGGATTATACGTTAGTAAACACAACGAGCGACCCTGAAATTGCGAGCCAAATTCCAGCCTATGATCCGGCTAACCCAATCACACAGTGGGAAGTGAGACAGGAGCGCGGACTCAATGTTGATGGTGGTGTTCCAAAAAAGTTTGAGCCCTATCACCGATATGCAGTGAATAGGAAATGTGGAGTGGTAAATAACTTTTTAAGTTTTGACATAGTGGAAGATTTAAATTCAGAAGTCAGCGCTGGGGTAACAGCTATTGATTTACCACAGTCTGGTGGGTCTGTCACGTGTGCGACCAACTCAGTATGTTCAATTGGCACGTATAAGGAAATTGGCGGCGGTATAAACTTGGCGCTTAACCCACGCTTGGCTAATGGTGCATGTGGCCTTTTGCCATGTACCACATTGCCTTTTGATGCCAGCCAACAGGTGAGCGCAGGTAGGATGGTACGCGACTTAGTCAAGGCATACGAGAATGTGGCTGTCCAACCGTGGAAAGACCTGGGGTCGTTTCAAACTCAACAAAACCTAGTCCAGGAAAACCCGATCCTGTCGTTACAATAATTAATTAGCTTGTCATCCTGAACTTATTTCGGCATGACATGAGCATATGCGCAATCTCAATATTCCCAAAACCGCAATAGAATTGACGCGTTTTATCAAAACCACAGTTTCTACTGCTGGTTTTCAACATATTGTCGTGGCAGTATCCGGCGGTGTTGACTCAGCTACTTCGATAAGCCTGGCAACAAAGGCTTTGGGTAAGGAAAACGTCTACGCACTCCTGTTGCCGTATAACAATTGGCATGACACGCACATGGCGCATGCACGGTTATTATTACAACAGTTACAGATTCCCGACAGCCATATCACTGAAGTTGACATTGCGCCGATGGTCGACTCATTTTCTTCTCACTTACAACTCACAACTTACAACCCACAACCAGCGCACAAAGTGCGCATCGGCAACATCATGGCGCGGGTGCGGATGATTGTCTTATTTGACTTTGCGAAAAAGCTGAATGCCCTGGTCTGCGGCACGGAAAATAAATCCGAGCACTACCTGGGTTACTTTACCCGGTTTGGGGATGAGGCCAGTGACCTGGAGCCTTTGCGAAATCTCTATAAAACCGAGGTGTATGAGCTGGCAAAATATTTACACGTGCCAGAAGAAATTCTAACCAAAGCTCCGACTGCCGGACTGTGGTCAGGGCAAACTGATGAAGGCCAGTTCGGGTTTAGTTACAAAGACGCCGACGAAGTGTTGTACCAGTTGTATGACTTGAAAAAATCAGAAGCTGAAATAGTAGCTTCTGGTGTTTCGAATGAGATTGTTGCGAAAGTGAAAAAATGGGTTGACTCGGTTTCTTTCAAACACCACTTGCCGTATGTCGCCCCGGAACCGGCTTCCTTGACGTGATGTATAGTCGCTGCATATGGTACGAACTCAAATTTATCTCGATAAAAAGCTGCATAAGGAGCTGACCGAATTAGCCAAACAAACACGTAAATCCATGGCTCGGGTCGCTCGTGAACTATTGCATGAGGGAATCAAACGCGGGAAATTAGTAGATCAAACTGGAATAAAAATTCTTGAGTCTATTACTCATCTGGAGTTAACCGGCGGCCCAGTTGATCTATCTACCAACCACGACCATTATCTTTACGGTAAAAACCACCTCAAATACGCTCAGGATTTATAACTTATTTTTAACTTATCCGCCGAATCCGCCAATTGGCGGAGAAGGCGGATTCCTCATTTCACATTGTGGCTTATCCTGAGAGAGGTCCAAGGAGTTTGTCCTGAGCGCAGCCGAAGGATTTTGTTTTATCTCTGGATGTAGTAGTATTTAGCTACTATGTATAATTGGTCAGTTGATGAGGAAGCTTTCAAAAAACGCGATCCCGAGGGTTACCGTTTGTGGCGGCTGGTACAACTGATTAACTATGGTTTGGACGGCGAAAAATTAAGCGAAAAAGAGGTGAAAGCTGCTTGGCCGAGGATCAAAGATAGACTTGATCCTTATAAAGCCAGATTGATTGAATTTTTACTATGGGGAAAACGATACTCACTCCCAAACAACATCATTTTCTGGAACTTATCAGCACTGACCAGGAAATAACCAGAAACTTTTACCTTACCGGCGGTACTGCGCTGGCAGAGTTTTATTACCAGCACCGATTATCTGAGGATATAGATTTATTCTGTGAAACGCAGGAGGTAGATGCGGAAGTTGTTGACGCGTTCTTAAAAAGAATAGGACCACTTCCTCACGTACCTCACATTAAAAGAAGTCAATTCATGGGCTTAGTGAGTTACCTGTTAACCTATGCTGACGGATCAGAGTTAAAAGTTGACTTCAATTATTATCCGTTTCCCAGAATAGAAAAAGGCACAACTTACAAAACGCTTTCTGTAGACAGTGTTTATGACATTGCGGTTAACAAAGTGCATACCATGTTTATGAAAGCACGATCGCGCGATTTCATAGACCTGTATTTTATTTTGACCAAAGAAAATTATTCTATAGATAGGCTTATTCTGGACGCCAAGGCCAAGTTTGATTGGGATATTGATCGAACCACGCTCGCAAGTCAATTTTTGAGATCCAGCGAATTTCCTGAAACTCCAACTATGCTCGTCCCATTTGACCCTAAAGCCATGGAGGAATTTTTCCTGAAATTAGCCAAAAGTCTGAAAGCCGATATTTTCGTCCCCTGATTTCTAATGCGGTTTTGTTTTGCCTCGGGATGTAGTAGAATTTGATAGTGTTGATAAAGTAGTATAATAAGACGGTATGCCTAAATTAAAATATATTACATCTTCTTCCGGAATAATGGGTGGAAAACCGGTGATTTCCGGTACCCGGATTCCAATTTCCAGAATCCTTTTTCTGATGAAAGAAGGATATACGCCAGAATTGATTCAAGCTCAATATCCACACGTGCCGCTTTCAACAATTGAAGCCGCAATCAACGAAGCCATATCCATGTTTGAGCAGCGCTTGCATGTCCAGTAAACCCCGTCACCGTAAACTATTTCGACACAAACTTTTATTAGATGAAGGATTTCCAGTTCGGAGCTACTTTCCTCGACTAAATGCACGGTACGATCTGGAGCACATTAAAGAAGACTTACACCTCAGCGGCATATCAGATCACAATGTATACGAAATCGCGACTAAAGAAGGCCGATTAGTAGTAACCTTTAATGAGAAAGATTTTGCCGAGCTTATTAAAAATAAAGTAGCGGGAGTGATTGCGGTTTCAGCTACGCTCACCAACGATCAGATTGAGAAGAAGATATTGGCACTTTTGAGCAGAAGTAGTGCGAAAGAGTTGTTTGGAAAATTGACCTCGATCAGTGGTGAAACAAGAAGTTAATCATTGCTTGACCGGCGTTCACTGTTTTCTGATTCCCGACTTCACATGGCAGTTTATCCTGAGCTCAGCCGAAGGAACTTGTCCTGAGTATTACCGAAGGAACTTGTCCTGAGCGAAGCCGAAGGATTTTGTTTTACCTCTGGATTTGATAGAATTTGCTGTTTTGACGCCAAAAACTTATAATAACTGAAAAAGTATTTTATGGTCGTCAATTTTCCAAAACCAGATTTACCAAAGGATTTTTTGAGGATGCATAGCACGCTCAAAAAACAGAGAATTTTGGGAGAGTATACAACCAGATTCACTTTTCCAGATGAGCCTCAATTTTTTCAGTATCTTTGTGTTCGAGTTCCACATGGTAAAGCTGTTCAAGGAGCAGGTTACGGGTGTAGTGAAAATGAAGCTGAGGCATTTACTTCTGCAATTGCAGAGGCGATAGAGCATTATTGTATTTTGTATGAACAACCGAATAAATA
>DQGR01000092.1:0-24459 GCA_003524845.1 Patescibacteria group bacterium | reverse complement strand
AAAGATTATCATGAGCCAATAATTCGTTTTAACATCAGCACCGGAGCGGCATGTGGACCAAATAGTTTTTTTGCCCTATACCGGGGTATGTGTGAAATTATTGAGAGAGATGCGTACATGATTTCGTTTGTAAACGATATTCCAAAGCCTAAGGTTGACATTGTCCCAAATAAGTTCCTGGCTGAAATGAAACGTAGAATAGAGCGTTACAGTTTAGAGTTAAATGTGATTAGTACTCAACTAGACTTTCCTGTTTATACATTTGCTTGTTTAATTTTTGATAGAACTGGTAGTGGACCTGCGGTAAGCGCTGGAATTAGTGGAAGGCTGGAGCCAGAAAAAGCCATCAAATCCGCGACACTCGAGGCGTTACGAAGACACATTGCTACGAGAGACAGATTTTATCGTGAGAAACCTCTACCTATGCCTGAAAAAAGTTCTCTAGACTGGTTTTTACTCAATAAACAATTGTGGTGGTCTGCTCCTCATATGATTGAAAGGGCTATGTCGTTTATAAGTGATAAAACAGTCGCTGTTGATAGTTTAATAAACAATTCTGATGATTCTGATGAAAAAAAAGTTGCTTTTTTAGTGAAGGAGCTTAAAGAAAAAAATTGTGAGGTTATTTTTGTTGATGTTACTATTCCACAAGTTAGGGAGTTAGGGTTTTGTGTGGTTAAAGTGTTAATTCCGGAGATGGTGCCACTCTGGAGAGATGAGCGTTTCAGGTACGAAGGTATTAAACGACTTTATGAAGTACCTTCCCGACTTGGATATTCTGCAGGTTTATTTAAAAATGTGCATGAGTTTTCCATTCACCCGTTTTAATTATGTATAAAACTTATAGTCGATTAGAACAATTAATCTTGCCACCACCTCCTAAATGTGGTGTTGAGTTGCAAACAACATTACTTTCTCGCAAATCATATCGGAATTTTTCAAAAAAGCCTATTAATTTAAGTCTATTATCAGGATTACTTTACTATTCTTCAGGGTTGACCATGGTATCTAAAAATCCTAAAGAATCTAGACGGGCGTATCCTTCAGCCGGAGCTAAATACCCGTTGGAAATTTATGTGCTAATACTACAGGGAATTGATATCAAACCTGGTTTATATCACTATGACCTTTGTGCACATGCACTAGAAATATTGTTATTGCCTGTATTAAAAAGTGAGGTAGAACCAATATGGAAAAGCCAGCGGTGGTTTCGTAGCGCGGCAGTAATTTTTATTATTACAGCAATTCACAAACGTACTACTGAAAAATATGGACCAGAAGGAACAATTTTTCCATTCATTGAGGCGGGGCATATAGGGCAAAATCTTTACTTGTTGGCTCAAGCGTACAAGGTGGGATGTTGTGCTATAGGCCAAATGAATGAAGCGTCTGTGTGCAAGCTGTTGGACATTAACCCTAACGAAGAATACCCTGTGTATTATTTGGCGATTGGAAATTAACAAGTTGACTTAATCGTTTATAATAAACTAACTTATATGTCCTATAAAGAGAAACTTAAGAGGAAAATGCAACAAGAAGCGGCCGTTACCGCTGAAGAAGAGCGGTTGCGTTTTGAGGCTGACGTGAAACGAATGCAAGAACAACGGGAAAATGAAACAAAACTTGCTCGTGAAACAGCAGAAAAAGAGACGAAGCGAAGATCTTTACGCTCTGAGATTTTAACAACCAGTGGCGTTCTTAACGAAATGAAAAACCTGGGAAACGAGTTGCTTGAGGGAAATGTAAAAAAATGGGTATTTGGTGTTAATGAAAGCGCAGGTGAAGCCAGGTTGGTATGGGGAAGTAGGTTTCTATTTAGTAGTGATACTTTACAGATCGACTACCAGAGATCATTTTTTGGTTTAGGTGACGGTAAAAAGGATTGTTCTTATATAAAAGTTACGGTTTCGGCCGAAGACTTATCATTAAATATTAATGGAATAAACCTAAGTCAAAACGAATGGAGAAATAGAGATCTAGTTCAAAACGTATTGCTTGAAGCATATCGCAACCCTCAGCGGTTAGCAGTTAGGGAATACCGTTATAGTAGTGGAAGTTCTTCCTCATCCTCGTCATCCACCTCTGATGAGTGTTGTCATCAATAGGTTTAAATGAATTGTTTAGTGTAGAATTGGTATAGAAGCGTTATTAATTTTTCACAGGTGTTTTTGTTTTCCCCTTGGATTTGGTAGAATTTACCTACTATGGCAACTGAAGCTGATAAGAAAAAAGGGAGAGTCGGGGCATTAATTGAGGCTGGAAAACAGTTATTTAAACCTGTGATAGAAACTCAACCAACCCGACCACGGGAACGCAGATTTCAAGATAGAGCTAAGCGAAATGAAGCTTCGCTACCACCCAAGGAAGCTAAGCAGCCAAATGTCGATCCGCACGACCATGTCCGCACGCGATTAAATATCCCAACCTCAAACGAAACCAAGCCGCGAGTTGAAGCAGTGGCTCAGGCAGTTGAAGCGAATAATTTTAATGAGGTGGTTACTCAACTCAAAGAGATAAAAAGGTTAGCAGCAACTGAACAAATAAATAAGCAGGAGGCACTCAATATTGTGGCTGACGTGGCCACTCTCTATGCTAATAGTCCAACTGAGTTAGATCAACTCAAGCCACTGGTTCGCGATATTTATGCCATGTCATTTCCTGATGCCGAGCGGGTACAAATTACTACAAATACCGAGCAAGCTTTACAACAAGTTATAAATGATGAGATTCAAGCGCAAGCAGCTTCACCCGCAGAACAGCAGCAAAAGCAAGATGCGGTAAAAAAAGTTATCGAAGTTTTAACACAGGAAAGAAATGTCTACGACCAACAAGAGCAGATAGTTCGGGGAGCAATTATTGCTGATGAAAGTACATATTTGCTCTTGGATGGAGTTACTCCAGAAGACCCGCAAATTTTACAAAAAACCACAGAATGGGTGCAATCAACTCCGGTTGAAGAGCGAAAAACCTTGGAGAAACAGGAAGAATTGAGAAGTTCGCTCCAACAAACAGTGCAGGATCGAGGCGCTGACATTGTAAATACTCGAAATGCTCAACAAGTCGCCGAATCAGCCAGATTTCATATCGAGGAGCGCCGGCCTTTGGAAGAAAAATTGGCAACAGATGCAAACCTGCGTAAAGTAGTTGGGTACGATACTGTTTATTCTAAACCTTTGGTTGAAGAATTAAATCAGTGGACACAACCTTTACCCGAAGACTCAAATATCCCGCAAGTTGTGAATCAAAGAACGGATGGAATTGAGAGTCTGGTGGCTAATGAGGTTATTCGGCCTGAGCATAGTGCTGAAGCAGTAACTCTTATTGGTCATAAAAATCAGGAGCTGTTACGTCAGTATGTGCAGCGTGACGCAAAAATTGGGGTTGCCTTTGGCGGGAATATTCCTGAGGATAACGATTTGGCTAAGGAGTTGGTCTCGTTTGCCTCCCTCAGCAGCGAGCAGAGAGAAAATTCAGGTCAGGTGAGGGAAGTAGTTGACAATATGAAAGCAAAACTTAAAAAAGATGAATTGCCAAAAACAGATGAAACAAAACAGGTTGTTGATGCACTAGAGGTGGAACACAAGGACAGAATTCCTCTGCGACACCTGATGGTAAAGAATCTGGACGTGCGAACAGTTTTGGATGGTGAAGCCCCGGAGAATCCAGAAGTAACTAAAATTTTTGCCGATTGGGCACGTGCACCAGAACAAACACGAGGTAAAAGGGAAATCGTAGAAGGTGTAATTAAAAACCTAAGTTCCGTGATGGAAACAACAAATACGGATGAAAAACTTGTAACCAAAAATTATATAGATCGATTTGAAAACCAATACAAAACTTACAAAACATCAGAAACTGCTCAACCGTTAACCAGTGAAGAAAGAAAGTCAAAAAGCGAAAAAGATAAAATAAGAGCTGCAAAAGACTTACAACAACAAATAAAAGATGATTATTCTGATTTGGATTCAGCAGAGGAGACTGTAAAAGATATAAGTGGAAAAGTTGATCTTTACATTAGAAATGAAAAAGAGTTTGAGGAAAAGTTTGGTTCTTTTTGGGCAGAAACAGCTTTGAGAGATCTTCAACAACTAGAGGACTTTAGTTTTGGAAAATACGAAAAATATATAAGGTTTTTAACTAAAACAGCAGATAAAGGACAATCAGGTTATGTCGCAACTGAAATACACTGGAAGAATATACCTGATTGGCCAGTCGATAAAGAAGGAAGAAAATATATAGAACCAGGACGTGAGAGTATCCACCTTCGTTATTTTTCTCCAGAAGAGGCAAAACTAGTAGAAGAAGGAGACATAGGAATAGTGAAACTATTCTGGAATCTTGTCCGAACAAAAGAAAGCATGCCACGTCAAGATATGCAGTTTAGCCTTACTGAATTATCAAAATTGGAAGAAATCTGGGATATTATACGCTGGAAGCATAAGGAAAATGCATTAAACATAGAGCAAACATTTAGGATGCATCTTGATATCAGACCAGGTCTTCATCACCGGATCAAGGTGCTTTTACATGAACCGGTTGGAGAAGAGGATCAGTTAAAAGCCTTAATTGTTTCTCCTGACGAGTATTCCTATTTGGTTAAGGTGAATCGATTTGCACCAAGGGCGATTAGTTTGTATGAGGAGGCTACTCGAAATCTTCAGATGCATAAAAGAATGCGTTTCAATGAGTTGCAAAAAGGCAATTCTAAGCTTGGAATTTTAAACGAAACTGAACGATTTGAAAGAATAAATAAATTACAGGGAACATTAAAAGATCGCCCATTTACAAAAGATGAGGCTCGAGAATACCTACGGCTTCTGCAAGAAAAAAATGATCTTGATTCTGGAGTTGTGCTTTGGGCAGAAGATGTTCAATTTGATGCTGATCGCTGGCGCGTACTTCAGGAACGAAAAACCAGACAAAATAGCTTAGAGGCAAAACTATTAGTCACACAAGATCCAAGCGAGCGGATAAAACTCCAAGAAGACTTAGCTGATATAGCCTTGACTAAAGCAGAAGAAGGTGAACTACAACATAAGGGAAAATCTCCACTCGATGTGGAGGTTGAACGGTTGTTGAGATTAGATCTCAAATACAATTTGACAGTAGATAATCCGGAACCTCTAGATATTGAATTGGCGTTACACGCTGCTCGNNCTGCTCGGACATACAATATTTTAACTTTGCAACTCATTCATTATGCCACCATGATGGCTGAGGTGCCAAAGTCCGGAAAAGCTCGGTATAGAGCACCGGCGTTTGAACGGATAGCTAGAATACTGAGCCCGGAAATGTTGCAACGCAGATTTGAAATGGGTGCTGGAATGGGTGCGGAAGTACAAGCAAAACATTTAATGCACGTTTTAGAAGAACAGGGGTTTAGACCGGGAAAGGATCCTAAGATCGACGCAGCTGCGATTAAGCACGAGAATGAACTTAAGCAAAAAGTGGACTCAGACCCAGATAATTACAAAAAATTTAGAGACCCAATTGTCCGCAGAGCTGAAGCAGTTGTACTTGCAATACAAGAGGTAAGGAAAATTCCTTTTCAAGAGTTAATTCGAGGTGGATACCCGAATGTTGGTGGACCGTTTCAAACCAGTACGTGGCGTCCTGAAATAGCGATTCATGAACCGCTAATGAGGGATTACGCAGCGCTTGGTAAAACTGTCGAATATGTCGGTTTAGGTTTACAGATTGCGGCAAATCCATTTAAGCAAGAAAAACAAGCTGGATTTCGCAAAATGGTTAAACGTTTGCCCTGGGTGTTTGCGCAATACAACCCTGACGAATTTGAAACTGTTATGGCACAACATCCAGATGTAAACGCAGACATACTACAAAATGTATTACTAATAGCACAGATGCAGATTTCCCACGACCCAAAATTTAATAATCAAACCAGAGATATAAATTTAGGCAACGACAATGATTTTAAAACTATTATTGGACCAATTCTAGACAATCTTGCAGTCGATCAAGTAAATGTTCCCGATGCAATAATACGATCAAAATTGGCAAATCCAGCTGTCCAAAAGGAGTATTTGAATGTAATCAAGGATTGGCAAGCAACGGTAGAAAAAAATATAAGTGCGTGGTCTGATCATAAATGGCCATTAACTCTTACTTATAGCGATATTGATCTGGGACATGAAGAATTTTATCGACTTGGAGAGCAGGCAATCCAACGTCGCTTTGCAGGAGATATGTCAAACGCATACAAATTAAACTCTGTCTTAAATGCATTTCATGGTGGGGATTTGGAGCTTATTTCACCAGCAGATCCAGTGAAGTCTCTTGAGCAAATTCGTGAAGCACTGAAAGCTCAGGATTCTTGGCTGGGAAGAGATTGGGCAGAAAGAACTGCTAAACAACTGGTAATAGAATTAATTGAAATGAATGAATTTAAGCACCGGTGGATCTTTGGTTGGATTCCTGGTTTTGACTCGATTGTTCGAAATACTCCTGCACTACAAAAATACCGTTCACTCAGTTCCAGCTCAATTCATCATACGGGTGGATTAGGTAACAACTATAGTGAGAAAGACTTGTGGCGTATTGCCAATCAGGCTCGGGAAATGCAATTCTTTACCCAGCATCCAGAGTATTACTTTGAAATTATTAGACGATTTAACTTAGGGGTATTACCTCGTACAGTGGCTTTTGTACGTGATAATTGGTGGATCTTACCCATAATTGTATCAATCGCTGGGTTTAAGCAAGTGCAAGAGGACGAAAAGGAAAGAGCCCGTGGTTAAGCCTTGTGTTGGGGAGGTTGTTCTCCACCAAGAACTGGGGGAGTCCGTTTGCGGAAGCTTTGTAGTGCGGAATACTGATAAAACAAATTCCAACCCGTGCTAATAGGTGAGGCCACCGTTCCAAGAAGTGCACCTCCGGAAACAGGNNGAGGTCGCTTTAATTGTTTGTTTGAATCCATTGGCGATAGAAGGAATGACGATCAGAACTCCTAAACCTATCAGTCCAGCGACTCCTGCTCCTTGAGGCGATCCACCAAATCCAGATATTCCAGGCGGAGTCCAAAGTTTCCCCCCGTTTCCCGATTCAGTCAAAAACGCTCCTACCAACAGTAGCAACATAGTAATTGGAAAAACTGCTAAATTTGCTACTAAATTCTTAAACCATCCACTAAAGGAATTGACACCAGGAATTGCCCCCAGCATTAGTTGAAGTGGGCCAAAAATAAGTGAGATGAATACCTGAACCCATGCTGATAATAGCAAGAAAAAAATTCGGAAAAATAAAATAACCAGAGCGATGGCCACAATAGCTCCTACTATAACTTGAGGTAATATAGCGCCTGCTGCTCCGCCTATACCAACTCCTATAAACAGACCGACAAGCCCACCTATTACCAAGCCAGCAGCTGAACCTATAGCAGCACCTAATCCCATAACGAGTGCTGGATTAGTTCCAATAAGAAAATTCACAATATCATCTACGCCATTTATTCCGGTTTGAAATACAGCGCTGAAAAGGTTTGGTAACCCACCTCCGGTAAAGTTTTGAACTATATCCAGATTTCCTGGTCCAGCTTTTCCTAATGCAAAAATACTGACATAAATAGCAAGATACATTACATCAATCATTAACCCCACTATTGCATAGGAAAATGTTATTAAAATTAAAGTCACCACAATTTTAGGTAACGCACTTTGAATTGTAATTACCGTTCGCGGATCAATTTTCCAGCGAAAAAGAATCATAAAGCCAACTACAACCATTATCAGTATCAAAAATCCATAGGCAATATTACGAAATGCCCGCCATATGTCAATGATTGGGGAAAGGCCGGAAAAGCCAATGCCCTGCGCATAGGCTGGGTGGACAATACCAGCTTTATTACTAAGGTAAGCAATATATTCACCAGTGCTTGCGGGTGGTTGTGCATATGCTAAAGCAATGCCATCATTGACACGGCCTAAGATACTGCTTTTATAGGCAATGCCATTAGGGTCAAAATAAGCTGTATCCATACCCATCGTAACATCGGAAACAGCTCGCCCTGTTACGTAAAAGAATTGTAAAAGAAAACATCCTTGATTAGTTCCACCATTATCAGCACAATCACTATCGCCGTCCTTATACCAGTCGGTTGTAGGCGTGCGTGCAGCATAAACAGGGGAATAAGAAGCAAGTAATATAAAAGACAGTATTACTAAGATAATAATCTTCTTCATGGATTTTTATTATAACAAAGTTTTGAAAAATTTGTGCAAGCGCTTCAGTCTTTAAAAACCGTCCGGTGGGATTTACGGAATTCCGTGTCAAACGTCTCGAGAAAACCCAGACGGCCGAGAAGCGGGGGAACTTCATCACTCGAAAAAAATGCCAGCGGAATTTTTCGTATCATGTTTCCGATTTTTGCTTCAATTCTTGATTTAACCAGATAGATTGTTTGTTCTCCGCCAACTCCCGTTGTTGTGTCAACTGTACAATCAGTTTCGAGCGAAATACCGAGGTCTTTAGCAAGATATTTAGGCAGGATTGAAAAATCTGCTCCGGAGTCTACCACCATCCACGTAGTGGTCCAAATATTGAGTGTGGGAGAGTGTAATGAAACCTGAGCTACCGGCCGAAAAACTTTACCAAAAAAACTTTCTCCGGCAAATTCAAAATCAAATGTTACAGCCATAAAATCAATGAGTGCGCCTTTGGTAAGTAGGCGACTTCAGGTGTTACACCCGGACTTTTCTTACGGATATTTTCTAGAATCTTTGCCGCACCTTCGCCGGTTTTGGCTGTATAGACCTTGCCGGCAGCCAGAATTACATGTTTACCACGGTAGCGGGGATTTTTAAAAATGTCAGTCATCGAGACAGGTTTTTTCATATAAATTTATTGTATCACTGGATCACAAACTGGGTTACCGTAACTCCAGTAAAGTTTTCGATCAAAACCAGGACAATGTAGGCTGCCACAATCAGAATCACGCCCAGAAATCCCGCAGTGATCGTGCCTTTGGCCTGTTCCATTTTTTTCGGGTCGCCTGAAGCCATCATGTAGCGAAATCCGCCGATAATGAGCATGATGAGAAACACAAAGCCAGCCAAAGCCGCAGCCACTGCCACCAGGTTTTGAAACACGGCTTCAAAACATTTTATGGTGACCGCGCCTTCCGCAGATCCAGGTACTGGAGCAATGCAACCCGTAATTTCTTCCCATTCAATCGGCATAAGCTTATTTAAACTTATATTCTTCGATCCGTCTTAGGCGGAGAGAAGTATCCTTAAAAACTATTGAAAGTTCTCGACCCGGTTTATCTCGAGTCCCGATTTTATCGGGATAAACTCTGCCGAGAGACTCGAACAATAATCTGATTTATTGTAGCAGATTTTAGACAAGTTCTGTTATGAGAAAGAGGGAAGCGGAAGCAGCTGTAAATCAGGAATTTTTGCAAAGTCGCGTGTGTCGAGTGTGGCAAGCGGAAGTTTCAGTATAATTGCAGTCATAGCGATTTGAGCGTCAGCAGTGGCAATTTTTCGTATTCCTCGTAGTAATCCAGATTGACGTGCCAGATTCATATCTGGAATATAGATATCCAGCACGCTTAATATTGTTTCCAGACGTTCTCGCTCTTTCAGTTTTTGTATACTGCTACCTGAGAAGAGCTCCGTCACCGTTATGAGCGCAATAATCAGGGAATACTTTTGGAGCAATTGGGTAAAAACAGTTTCGGGTTTATCAGGCTGACGAATATGGTCGATGATAATAGATGTATCCAGTACTATCCGCTGCACGTAACTACCACCATCTCTCTTTCCGTTCCATTTCTTTTTTTCTTATGTCATCTTCCTTTGTCCATAAGGGTGTCCTAATTTGCCTCATTTGCTTCAGTTTTTTTAAGTACTGTTTTTTGGATAGTGTAGCTTTGATAATCGTAGGAGATTGAACAGGTTGAGGAATTAACTTGTGCAATGGTTTCACGACAATTGCATCCTGTTCCAGTGTCACGTTAAGTGGCGTTTCCGGTGTAATCCCCAGCTTTTCCCTATATTTTTTAGGAAGCGTAATCTGCCCGCGCAGCATCGGTCTAATAATAATGCCAATCATTTTTTCATGCTAGCATGATTTTCATACTTCGTCAAACCTCCGCAAGCCAACAAAAAAGGCACAAGGGTTTTGTGCCTTTTAAGTTTTTATCAAATATCTATGTGAATTTTATCAAAAACCTTCACTGTAATGGATTCTCAATGGTTGGAATATTGATACCTTGACCAAAGAATTCTAAGCCAGTGAATTGTCCGACCAGAAGCATGATGGCCCAAGCTGAGGCGACTATGATTAAACCCACAATTGCATTCGTAATTTTATTACGTGCCGCTTCTAATCCAGCTTTATCTCCGCCTGAAGTAATCCATTGAATACCACCAAGTAGCAGAAAAATAAATGCCAAGACTGCAGCAATAATTAATACAACTCCTACTACTGCACCAATAACTCCACCTATTTCGGTGTCGGGAACAAGCTTTGGCCTTAAAATTTTAATTGTTTGAGCAAATGCACTCGTGGCCAGAGTCAAGAACGCAGTGCCGATTGATACATACGGGAGCAGTTTTTTCATGTATTTCCTCCTAAATCAATAATAAGCAATTATATCGTATCGTGTCAAGAACAGAGATGTCAAGGGATAGTTGTAATTTTAGGATGATATTACTGACTCGTTAGGTTGTTAGAATGGGACAACAGTGCCGGTACCCGGATTTGCCGGAGCTGGTACTGCAGGCACCGGTGCCACAACTGGTGCTGGACCGTTACCACCCAGCCCAGGTAAATTTATGTTCCAGCCATTGGCACCAAATATACCAATACCCGTAAACTGGCCAACCAGCATCATGATCGCCCAGGCAGCAGTCATGATAATGAGTCCGATAATCGCATTGGTGATCTGGTCCTGGGCAGTTTGCAGTTTTTGTTTGTCGCCGGATGAAGTGATCCAGCGAAAACCACCCAATAGCAAAAAGAGAAAGGTGGTAATCGTGCCGCCAACCAGGAACAGGCCGACGAGGGCGCTGATGATGTTGCCGACAATCGTACCACCGGCTGTTGTTCCGCCACAACCGATGAGTGGTTCAAGTACCGGATTGCAAATCTGAGCGTGCGCTGCGCGAGCGGAAAGGGGAAAGGGGAAAGGGGAAAGAAAAGAAAACGCGATTAACAATGAGAAAATAAAGAAAGTAAGTTTTTTCATGGTTTCAATGTCATTCCGATCCGCCTTTGGCGGAGAGGAATCTATCTCAACTGCCTCTGGTGTAAAAGATCCCTCAACGATGGTCGGGATGACTGGTTTTACAACTTTATCAAGTTTATCAAACTTACCGGATTAAGAAAATCAAAGCCCAAGACGCTGCCGACAATTGCTGAGAAGCCATAGGCGCCGACCACTACGACCAGACCCAGGAATGCATACGACAGCCGGTTTTGCGCCTTTTCCAGTTTTTGCTTGTCTCCGGTACTTGAAATCCACTCAATGCCGCCAATCAAAAACTGGAACAGGAAAAAGATGCCGGCGACAATTGTGATAAAGCCGACGATGGTTGAGATCACTTTGGCAATTTCCGCCGCCCCGCCACCAACCGGTGCCGGAAACGGACCAAAGCCGGAGCCGCCGCCAATAGTGCCGATGGGAACTTTTTCCTGCGCACGCGCAGGAATAGTTGTAAGTTGTAGGTTGTAAGTTGTAAGTGCAAAGAAGAATATTAGAAATTGTTTTTTCATGTTCTTACAGTTTATACTAAATTGTAGGGAAAACGAAATAAAAAGGCAAGAATAGAACTTGACAAACCGTATCCGTGTATCTACAATGTAATCACCATGAAAACAAGCATCGTCTCAATCGGTAATTCTCAGGGCATACGGATTCCAAAACTACTACTTGAAGAAAGTGGGTTAGGTAAAGATGTCGAACTGGAAGTTTCTAAGGGTGAAATTCGGATTGTGCCGGCAATTAGCACTAAAAGTGTCAATGATGGAGCACTCCTGTCTGAAAAAACTCTTGCAACAGATTGGAATCGCAAAGAAGAGGATGAAGCATGGATGAGCCTGCAGTAGGTGGTATTGTCTTGGTTTTGTTCCCGTTTTCGAACCTCAAAGGACAGAAGCTGCGTCCGGCTTTGGTACTTGCGAAAGTAGAGTTCGCAAATTATATTCTGTGCCAGATTACTTCACGGCCATATTCCAGTACGACTGCTATAAAACTAACGCAAGCTGATTTTGTCTCCGGTGGGTTGCCTGTCGTAAGTTTTGTTCGCCCGGACAAACTATTTACTGCCGATGCTTCGCTGGTGGAAAAGGTGGTTGGGAAATTAGCTCAAAAAAAGAGACTTGAAATTTTGAATGCAGTCCAGAAGATTTTTGCAGCCTGATAGTTACGGTGTCAGTGGTGTCGGTCCGAAAATAACTGGGTGCAGGATGGCAGTTGCGTCACCGAATAAAACCAGACCCATAAGCGCGGCAAGCGCGAGAGAACTAATGATAATCACTACGCCTAGAATGGATTGCCAAATGCTGTTCCATGCGGCCTCTATGGCTTTACTGTCGCCGCCAGCACTCATGAATTTGAGTCCCGCCAGTACTACACGGATAAAGGCATAAATCCCGCCGGCAACAAAAATCAAGCGCAGCAGATTATTGAGAAGTTGTATCAAGCCGCCACCGGGAGCAGGGTTAGTAGTGGGGAGAGGGTTGGTGATACAACCGAAGATGCCACATGAAGTTCCAGCGCCACTTCCCCCAGGGCCAACGAGAACATAATTACATTGACAATTTCCTGGGGAAACTTGATCACACGTACCTTGATTGCCACCAGCTACTCCAACTAAACGACAATCTAAGTCTAACGCACAACCTGTAGCACCAGGGTTTGTACAGGTACCAGCAAAAACCGGAGAGGGAAGCAAGTAATGAGTAATAAGTAGTAAGAGAAAGGTGAAAATCAGTTTTTTCATATATCAGTAAGTAGAAAACAGTCATCAGTCATTAGTCAGTTATTCTCGTTTTCCCATGTTATTCCCGTACAAACGGGAATCCATTTCTTTCTGTCATCCTGAATTTATTTCAGGATCTTAAGTTTTTGAGATGCTGAAACGAGTTCAGCATGACAATTGTTTCTACGGTATCGGTGGATTTATAAAATTAAACCCGGTCAAGACTCCGGCAATTTCCAGTATAAAATATGCGCCGAGAATAATCAAAAGGCCAATCACTGCGGCAGTCAATGCGCCCTGGCTTTGTTCCTGGGCTTTGGCATCCCCGGCTGACTGGATCATCCGGATGCCGGCAAATACCACGCCTAAGAATGCGATAATGCCGGCAATGGTAAGTAGATTATGGGTAATCACGTTGACGAGAGAGTTGACAGTAGGGAAAGAAGCAGCAGGCCCGAAAATTGTGCTGATGTCAACGGCGTGGGTAGGAGAAGCGATCAGTAAACAGAAAACTGAAAACAGTAAAAAGAAAGAAAAAATCATTTTTTTCATGTATTAAAAGTAGTTCTCGACTACGCTCGAACAAAAACTATTAATTTCGCTCGACTGGAATGGAGAGCTACCATAAATTGTAGGTAAAATAGAGATAAAAGGCAATGGAGGGGAAATGGTTGTAGGTTGTAAGTTGTTAGACAAAAAATGAAGACTTCTTACTTGCGGGTTGCCAGTACTAAGAAAACTACCGCCACTACTAAAACTCCTAAGAGTAAAATCATGGTTCCAGAACCTTGTGTAAAATTCATAGTTTCATTTCCGCAACAAGTTTCTCAAGTAACTCTTTTGGCGAAACGATTACAAGCGGTAAAAATTGCTTTTTGACGTCTTCGCGTACTACATGTTTCTTGTCAAGACTCACCAAGTAATTACACTTTGTAAAACTTGCACCTGCGATAAGATGCGCATCTTCTACATCTATTTTGTCTTTATAAGATTCGATATCTGCCTGTGAAAGACGCGCACGTACTAAAAGTTTACTGTTTGCAATAAATATTTCTATTTCTGCTTTTGATTTTTGCAACTTTTGTGATTTATCCGGATCAGTAATTTCGTCAATTACAGTTTGAGAAGTGACACCGATTATTCTGCCTTGTTTTACATGTTCAATCAGAAAAGAAGATCCGCCATGAGGAGAGAGAAGAGCGGTAATTATAACCGAGGCGTCGAAAAATACCCGCATGTTATTTAAATTTCAGATTTTGACGAACCTTTTGTGCGAGTGAGTCGGGAAGCTTGTCTTCTTTCAGGAATTCCTCAATTTCACTATCGTTATAGACACGATATGGAGCAGAATTGGTACTTGGAACAGCGTTGACAATACCAAGTTCTTTGGCAAGTTTATTGGCCCTTTCTAGGGTTTGTGCCAATTCTGAAAGTTTTTCTTGAGGTAGGGTTATTTGTTTCATGGGTACAGTATACAACATTCCGGCAATCGAACTCTTCGACTTTGCCCAGGACAAGCAATTCAGTATTGCAGTTCTCCACGCTTCGCCAGCGGGTGGATTGGTCGAACGAAACATTTGGAGTTTTGCTCGAGCCCTGATATTCATCAGGGTAAACTTTGTCGAGAGCTACTATGAATACCTGTGGAAACCGCCGGTGTACACTGATTAAAAATCAGCAACTAGCCCGGCGGGTAAAAGTTGTAAATGCACTTAATGCGATGGTCGTCCGTCTGGACAAACTTCATCCTTTCGGACGACCCTTGTTTGTTGATTACGATTTTTTCGGCGTGGCGCTCGACGCTGCGGTTGCGGTGACCACCAAAACTAATGGCGTTGCCGTAACTGGCGCCGAACAAAGCGCTCCATTCAAAAGAGCGACGTATTGTGGTATCACGAGACCCGAGTCGAACAACCGCTTTTCGGCTGGGCAGATTGCGGAATAAAAGCAATCGTAAGACTGCAAAGTCTCGTTCCACATCGGCACTGGGTTGATCGCCACAACGAACTCGTTACCATATTGATCACGCGAAACCCTGACAGGTTGCGCGCATGCAGGAGTCGCTGTCAGCGGAATGGTTGTAGGCCGCGGCGTGTTTGACGGCAACGGAGTGTTACTCGGAACCGGACTCGGAGTGCTTGTGCAATCTACACAGCGAGTAGGCGGTGGGCCGGTTGGAGTAATCAAACTTTCCAAAGTAGCCTTCTGTTGTTGGACAGCTTGTCCGCCTAGTTGTCCAAGAACATCTGGTAGGCCGGTACTCGCTACGAAAGCGGCAGCCATTGTGCACGCGCCGCATGCAAATACCAAGACTACAATGAGAATTACTGTTCGGATTCTCATGATTTGACCTCACTTTTTTTCTTGGGCCAAAGGATTACAACGACTGCACCTGCTGTTGCCGGTACGAATGGACAAACGAGCAAAAGAAACGCCCATCCATACGATTGGGTAACCGTTGCAACCAACATTGCGACTAATCCGAGAAATGCAATGATGGCTAGCCCTGCAGCAACAAACCATCTCCAATACTTCTTCCAAATCCGGACAATTTCATTTTCCGGTTCTTCTGATTCGACTGATTGAACAGGTTGCGTGTCCTCGACGACCTTTTGCTGTTCAAGTTTGATTGGCTGCGTATCCTCGGGTTTTGGCGGCACAACAGTCGCTGTGGGTGTTCTAACGGCTTCAGTTTCGGTTTGGATCCGAAGCATTTCCGCAGCTAACTTCGCGTAGTCAATTTCCGGCGCGGCTGATTGAGGTTGTCGAGCTACTTTCGATCTCAATTTCGATTCTAAGGCCGCTTCGTCCATGGCTGTAATTACGTCAACTAACTTTTTTTGCGTTGTGACAATGTTTTTGTCAAGCGCATCATTGACTTCCAGCATTGTTGCTAAATCGCGCAACGATTTCAAATCTGTTGCGGCCTCGATTTTTTTGATCAAGGCGTTCTTGTCGACTGCCATGAGATTTTCTCCTTTTTTTCATGGCTTTCAATTCAAAAACTAAATAAACACTGTTGCTCCTTGGACACGGATCCGTTTGGCCCAAAAAGCCGGACCTAGATGCCACGCTTTGTTAGCCGATGAGGCTAACCCGATTTTTTTCCGATTTTTTTCTCCTTTCTTTTTCTATACGGTAAAAGTTGGATAGAACTTGCGGAAAGTGGTTAGGAGTAAGAGGAAGGAAGCAAAAATTATTACGCGGTTACTTCTCACGCGCTACAAAATAGACAAAGACGATCATAAGCAGAATAGCAATCAGAATCATAAGCACAGCTCCGAACTGTCCACCGGTTAATGTAGTCATATTTAACCTCCTCGCTTCATGAGATAATTTGCTCCAAAGTATGAAGCCGCCCAAGCGCTCACTCCGATGAGTACGAACAAAATATTGATTTCTTTCATAAAGGCCTGTCCAAGTACTAATCCTACAAAGATAAAATTACCCCATTCCATTAGTTTTTCTGCAATTCGCGCAAAACGTTCAAAACGATGGCGCTTACCCATATTCATTTTTATCTTACCACATTCCATCCACCTTATACCGTATAGGTATTAAAGGAGTTTTGTTTCAACAAACAAGTTTTTAAGGTGCTTGTACAGTGATAGGGAATCAGTGATCAGTGACCAGTAAATGGTGCAAGCTATTTGCGTCGTTACAATCACCATCATTATTCCCGGCTGTCCGATTGTTAAATGCCATGTGCAGCTAATGCACGTTTGGCGTACTCTTGTAAGCTTGGAAGAAGAAGTAAGGGACTTACTCTTCCCAACATACAAATCCTTTTGTCATTCCGAGCGAAGTCGAGGAATCTAGCGAAGCGCTATCTTGCAGATTTCGGCCTAGATCTTTCGGCTGTGCCTCAGGATGACATAGATCAGTCATCAAAATCGGCAGGTTTCCCTGCCGCCTGTTTTCTATAGGTTGCTTCTCTCCGCCAGCCGGCGGATCGAAGCGTAAAACCTGGCAGGGTATCATTCGTTTTTAGGCACAAAATGTACCATAAAAACAGCCTAAAGTCAAGTGCTACAGGATACTAATTCCCGCACAATTGCCTAAGAATTAACGCAAGGGAGGGGAAAGGGAAATAATTGTTAAATTGTTCTCTATTGCTCGATTGCTGACCTTACCTTCTCCTTATTAAGGAGAGGGAACTGCTCCTCTTTTTAAGAGGAGGTTAGGTCTGCCCGCCATGGCTGCGCTATGCGCTGGCAGGCGGGAGGAGTTAACAATGCAGCAATTTAGCAATATAACTCCATTTGATATACTACTACCATGATCGAGGACGATAAGTTATTAGTTCAAAAACTCCTCTCCAGAGATGAAGCTGCACTCAAGCGTTTTTACGATATTTACGCGCCCAAGCTTCTCAACTTCATCCGCGCCAAGGTGGGGAGCGAGGCGGATGTGGAAGAAATTTGCCAGGATACTTTGTTTGCCCTCCTTGAGGGACTCCGCGACTTTACCTTTCAGTCCAGCCTGAAAACGTACCTGTTTTCCATCGCCCACCACAAGATTGTGGATTTTTACCGGAAGAAGAAGCTGAAAAAGATCGTCTTCTCGCAGATTGCCAGCGGTCTTGAGCTGATTCGCGCCGAAGGGGTAGAGCCGGAAGAACTGTTTACCCGGCAGATGATTACAGAGAAAATTACGACCATACTGAAGCAGCTTGCACCGCGCTATGGCCAAATACTGGTGCTTAAGTATGTTGAAGGCAGAAATGTGGTGGAGATAGCAGGACGCATGTCACTGTCCTTTAAATCAGCTGAATCGCTGCTATTTCGGGCGCGAAAAGCGTTTGTAAAATTATACGAAGAAAAATAATTGCTGAAAACTAAGGGTCAGACCTTTAAGGCGCATAAGGTCTGACCCTGGATAAACTTATGAACAAAGATTTGCTTTACCAACAATTTTATCGCCGCTGGATCGAAGTCGTGGATTTGCCGCCGCAAACTATTGGGCCGCTGACTCCAGTATATAAGCGCGTGGTGCCATTTTTGAAACACGCGCCGTGGCGGATCTTGATTCCAGTTGCGCTGATTCTCGTCTGTATTGTCGCCTTGGTGCACAACCTAACCGCGCCGCAGGTAGCAAGTTTGCTGCAAAGGGGATTTTGAAATCTTATTGTCATTCCGAGTCCCGATTGAATCGGGATAAACTCCGTCGAGGAATCCAGACATGAAGTGTCGTAGTTATTAATTTTCGCTTCGCTAGATTTCTCATTGCACTTCGTTCCATTCGAAATGACAAAAAGGTAGTTTGAAATGACCATAAACAATATCCTGCATTTATTAATTTCATTCCTCAAAAACGTCTGGGGTTCGATTCAGTCGCCGTATGCAACATATCGGAAGATTGTGAGCGAGGATCCGTACCAGTTACTGATTATTTTCAGTCTGATTGCCGGTTATTTTTTCCTCGTATCACCTCTGAAACTCCACACATTGCACCCATTTTTGCTCACCATCAACGCCTCACGTTTGTTTACCACCGTGATTGCCTTATATCTGGGAATTTGTTTTTTGCTACTGGGTTTGGGAAAAATGTTTGGGGGTACTCAGGAGTTACGGGGAGTACTGATGGCGTGGGGGTACTCACTGGTTCCGACTTTGGTGTGGTTTTTTACCACTTCGGTTATGTATGTGTTTTTACCGCCGCCGCGCACTGAAACTATTCTTGGCCGCGGATTTAGTTTGCTGTACCTGACGTTTTCCCTGTCGCTCTTTTTCTGGAAAGGCTTGTTATATTATCTAACTCTGCGGTTTGCGCTAAAATTTGATCTTAAGAAAATCATCCTGGCCTCACTGGTATTTTTTCCGCTTTTGGGCGTAACATCCTATTTTCTCTATATATTGGGAATCTTCAAAGTACCGTTTGTATGAAAAGAGAACGATTGTTATATTGCTGGATTGTTCCGTTGTTAACGAAGTCAACAATATAGCAATATAACAATGAATTTTATGAACTTACGAAATTATAAATCAGTAGCTGAGAGGCGAAGCGCATTAGAAAAATTAACCGGAGTTATGTTTACTCACACCGGTAAGTTTACGCTGGACGAACAAATTACAACAGCGAGAAATTGCGAAAACATGATTGGCGTGACCCAAGTGCCGCTGGGAATTGCCGGACCGTTGAGCGTTAAGCGGGAAGCGGAATCCATTCGACAAGCTCAGGACAAGCGCGGAAAGGAGAAAGAGTTTTATATTCCTTTGGCAACTACCGAGGGAGCGCTGGTAGCTTCGGTAAATCGCGGGTGTAAAGCAATTTCTGAAAGTGGTGGTTGTCTTGTGCATAGTCACCGGATTGGCGCCACCCGCGGCCCGGTGTTTCAAACCACTGGCACTGCCCAAAATCAACAACTTTACGAGTGGATCGAGTCACATGAACAGGAACTCGCGCACGCAGCTGAATCTACCTCTGGGCATTTGAAATTTAAAAAAGCCAAGGTTACCACGGTGGGTAGATATGCGTACGTACGGTTTTACTTTGACACACAGGATGCGATGGGTATGAATATGGTGACGATTGCTACGCAAAAAATGGTTACGTTGATTGAAGCAAGAACTCGCGTTAAATGTCTGTCTCTGTCTGGTAATTTTTGTGTTGATAAAAAAGCCTCCTGGCAAAACTTTCTTAATTATCGGGGGATTAAAGCCTGGGCTGAAGTAGTGATTCCCGAACAAGTTCTGAAAACCACCTTAAAAACTACGGCGCAGAACGTCTATCAAGTCTGGTTGGCTAAATGTATGTTGGGTTCAATCATGTCCGGCAGTATTGGTTTTAACGCCCAGGCTGCCAATGTAATCGGCGCATTATTTCTAGCTACCGGACAGGATCCTGGCCACATTGGCGAAGGAAGTATGGCAGTAACTACGACTGAAGTAATTGTTAGCGGAAAGCCGACCGAAGATTTATATATAAGCGTGTATCTGCCTGATTTGATGGTGGGAACTGTCGGCGGAGGAACAAATTTAGCCACGCAAACAGAAGTATTACAACTTTTAGGGTTAGCCGGCGGAAACGAAGGAAATAACAGTCAACGGTTTGCTGAAATAATTGCAGCTTCAGTTTTGGCTGGCGAGATTTCACTTTTATCTTCTTTGGAAGAGGGAAGTCTGGCCCGCGCGCATGAAAAATTGGGGAGAGGGGAAAAAGAATAATAAGATGATTGTTAGACTGTCACTCTCAGGGTCAGACCTTGATTGCATTTAAGGTCTGACCCTTGGCAATTTAGCAATCGAGCAAGGCAATATTCTTATGATCGGAATTGTTAGCTACGGTGCGTATGTGCCGAAATATCGAATCAAAACCGAGGAAATTGCGCGCGTCTGGAAAAAAGATCCGGCAGAAATACGGAACTCACTGGGGATCGTGGAAAAAGCTGTTGCAAGTTGGGATGAAGATGCGGTGACGCTTGGACTTGAGGCGGCCATTCGCTGTCTCGGAACTCGCTTTCGGCCGGACAACATTGGAGCAATTTTAGTCGGATCGGAAACTCACCCGTATGCCGTAAATCCCACCTCGACTATTATTGGTGAATTTTTGGGAATTGGTCATCACTATTTTGCCGCTGATTTGGAGTTTGCCTGTAAAGCCGGTACTGCCGCAATAGAACTTATTGCAGGACTCATTAAAAGCGGACAGGTTAATTATGGACTGGCGGTGGGCACTGATGTGGCGCAATCGCGACCACACGATGTGTTAGAGTACACATCTGGTGCAGGTGCAGCCGCATTTCTCTTAGGAAACAGCAGCCAGGAAATTATTGCCGAACTCGTTGCCTTTACTTCTTATTCATCTGACACACCGGATTTCTGGCGCCGGGATGGCATCCGTTTTCCCTCGCATAGCGGCCGCTTTAGCGGCGAACCGGCGTACTTTACCCATGTATTAGGGGCGGCCAATTTACTGTTTAAAAAAACCAAAACAAAACCTGCAGATTATGACTACTGCGTGTTTCATATGCCAAACGGGAAATTTCCAGTGGCGGTGGCGTCGCGCTTAGGTTTTACTAAAGAACAGTTTCTACCTTCTTTTGTTGCGCCTCAGATTGGAAATCCCTATTCTGCCTCAACACTTATTGGATTAGCAAGTGTTTTGAAGCAGGCAAAACCAGATCAAAAAATCTTTATGGTTTCATACGGATCCGGAGCTGGAAGCGATGCATTTATCTGGAAAACTACCAAACACATTGAAAAATACCGGAAGCACGAGTCTAATCAACTGCTTTCACAAAAAGAATATATAGATTACCCGCGCTATTTAAAACAAACCAAAACAATTTAATGTATGAAAGTAGCCGTACTTGGTGCAGCAACTACACAATTTGGTGAGCTTTGGGATATTTCTCCGCGTGCTTTGGTGCGTGAAGCAGTGTCTGAAGCGTTGTTAGCCAGTAATCTCCGCATCACAGACATTGATGCTTTGTATGTGGGTAATATGCTGTCCGGCATTTTAGGTGGACAGGAAAACCTGGGAGCTTTCTTTGCCGAAGAGTTGGGATTTGCCGGCCCGGCTTTTAAAATTGAAGGCGCATGTGCTTCCGGCGGCCTGGCTTTTTACAATGGTGCAGTTGCAGTGAGATCCGGCATGTTTGAGCGGGTGTTGGTCGTCGGCGTGGAAAAAATGACTGATCACAAGCCAGAGGACGTAGCGCTCGGCTTAATGGGTGCGGGAAGCGATGTTGAACGACAGGCCGGGATTACGTTTCCCGGGCTGTACGCAATTTTAGCGCGGGCCCACATGGAAAAATACGGGACAACTGAAGAAGAACTGGCGGCTGTAGCTGTAAAAAATCACTTCCACGCCGTGCTCAACAGTAAGGCTCACTTTAACAATTTGATAACGATAGCAAAAGTTTTGGCCAGTCCAAAAATTGCCGACCCGTTAAAATTACTTGACTGTTCGCCAATATCAGATGGGGCTGCAGCTGCAGTGATCGTTTCTGAAGCAGTAGCTCAAAAAGGCCAAACCCCAGTGTGGTTAATCGGCGCCGGTGTGGCTTCTGACAGTCTGGGACTGGCAGGGCGCAAAGAAATCACGAGTTTATCTGCAGCCAAACGCGCAGCAAAATTGGCATATAAGGCTGCTCGCGTAGGTCCGCGCGATATTGAGGTAGCCGAGGTGCATGATTGTTTTACGATTGCAGAACTAATTGCGCTTGAGGACTTGGGGTTTTATGAACCAGGCAAGGCGGGGAAAGCTTTATTACGTGAAGAACTTACCTTGGGTAAAGCTCAACACCTGGTCGTCAATCCATCTGGCGGACTCAAAGCCTGTGGCCATCCGGTAGGAGCAACAGGTGTGAAACAGGTAGTTGAAATAGTCAGTCAACTGCGGGGAACAAGTGGCAAACGGCAGGTTGAGAAGACACGGATTGGTTTGACCCATAACGTGGGTGGCTCAGGCGCAGTAGCAGCAGTACATATCTTTCAGGGGAAAGCGGGAAGCGGAAAGGGGAAAGGTTAAAAAAACAAATTATGAATAGTCCGGTCAAAATCTGGCGCAACCAGAAAAAAATCAAGGAACTGTTGGGGAAAGAAGGAGTAATCATTTCCTGGACACAGGTACGGGTGCCGCTGGCCGGATTTGAAGAACAGGCTCCATATTACGTAGTTTTAGTGCGTCTCGCAGACCGGAATTACCTGGGTCAGCTCGTTGATGTCACCGGTATTGTTGCTACTGGCCAAAAAGTCAAAGCCGTAATACGCCGGCTCAGGCGCCCGGAAGCTGAAGACGTGATTCCCTATGGGATTAAATTTGTGCTGCTTGCATGATTTTGGTGAGTTTCCCGACTCAATACATACTGGAAAAATTAGAGAGGAGAGAATTATGAGAGAAAAATTATTTACACAACCACAGCAAATAAAAGCAGATTGCATACCTGGAAGAATACAGGTGAATGAATATATTTATCCAGACGGTATAATTTCTATTATTAGAGTGCCAGGTACAAGCCAACCGCTCCAATTTGAGAGTGATTTTAAAGGTTATACAACCCCGGTTACGAATTGCCCGGGACTGGCACAGGCAACGCTAGACAGTCTTAATCATAAATAAATGAAAATCACAGTTTCAGCTCCCGGAAAGATTCATCTATCCGGCTTACATGCTGTGGTTGCTGGAAAACCTGCCGTACTCGTCTCAACATCACTTCGTTTATATGTAACACTTTCTGATACAGCAGGAAAACCATTTATACCAGTTACAGACTTTAGAAAAGAAAACAAATATTTTAATGCCATTGTTGAAACATTTGAGCGTATTCACAAAACTAAGATAAAAGATATTTTTATTGGTATCAGTTCAGATATTCCGGTGAGTAAAGGAATGGGATCATCAGCTGCGCTTGCAGTTGCCACAATTGGAGCGTTGTACGGCTATACGAAATTGCCATGGGTTGTCAAAGAAATTAATGAAGCTGCTTTTCAAGCTGAAAAAGCACAACATATCACACCATCGGGTGGGGATAATACAATTGTATCTTTTGGAGGACTTTTGTGGTATCGCAAGGAATTAGAATTTCTCAAGACATTTTGGTTATTACCGTTTAAATTACCCAAGGATTTTAAACCGTTTGTGCTCATTAATACCGGACGTGAAGAATCATCTGGTGAAATAATCACCTTTGTTGTTAAACAAAAAGAGTCAATTAAAAAGCCAATTTTTGACCAAATGGAAGCGGCAGCGAAAATTTTAACATTAGCAATAAAAGAAGAAAACGAAACTGATTTTAGACGCGCAATCAAGATAAATGAAGATTGTTTAGAGAAATTGGGCGTTGTATCAGCGCCGGTTAAGAAAATGATTCGTGAAATTGAGAAAAGTGGGGGTGTTGCAAAAATAACTGGTGCTGGTGGATGGAAAAACGGATCTGGAGTGGTGGCTGCAACCCATGATGATCCAAAAGTACTAATTAAAATTGCCAAAACTCACGGATTTCCCTCATTTCAGGTACAATTAGGAGGCGAGGGAGTAAGAAGAGAACAGATGGTTATTTAGGGGGAAGGGGGAAGCGGAAAGGGATAGTCAATATGAATAAAATTACAGTTTCGGCGCCAGGAAAATTAATGCTTTTCGGCGAGCACGCAGTAGTGTATGGGGAGCCGTGTCTGGTCACGGCAGTTGACTCACGACTGCAGGTAACGATCGAACCTTCAGATAAGCAAGGTATTAGTATTGAGACTCCACAAAGTAAAGATACGCGATTTGTGGAAGCCGCGATACAGGTCTTTAATGTGCGTATGCTTAATTTGTCATCCCCGACAGTTATCGGGGATCCAGCTAAAAATTTACTGGATTCCCGTTGGAGTTTATCCCGTGCTCCGACACGGGGCGGGAATGACCACGAATTGAGTGGAATTAAAGTCACCACGCATAGCCCGTTTTCCGGTAAATTCGGATTTGGATCATCTTCTGCGGTAACAGTCGCGACACTGAAAGTGTTAAGCGAGTTTTTTAATCGACCACTTTCCAATAAAGAATTATTTGACCTGAGTTTTCAGGTAAT
>DQGR01000088.1 GCA_003524845.1 Patescibacteria group bacterium | reverse complement strand
CCATCGAGACCATCGGAATGCGGGCTTGGTTACTTGGGACGCAGTATATCCATATTCAAGAGACAGAGGATTCTTCCCGAAACATTTCGGGCGAGAGGGTTTGGCGCCGCATATTGTTAATTACATTTTATTTAGCGATGCATATTCCGACTCTAGCGTGAAATATTTTGACGTGACCAGTTTTATTGATAAAAGAAAAAACGCCCTATTGCAGTATAAAAGTTCTTTAAGCGAACAAGAAGTTAATGACTTAATGGATGAGATTAAAGACGGTGATGGGTATTTTGAACCATTAGGATACACAGATCAACTTTTCTGACAGTTTTTACGGTTTTATAGACCAAGATTCATCTACTTTTATCTTTCGAGCTTCAGCTTCACTGTAAGGAGTAATAAATACCAAGACTAATCCGTCCGGGTCTTTGACTACCATCTCTAAAGTCCCCCAATAATAATGTCGGGGGTAGACTGCTATGGGTATATGGTATCGGCGGCAGAGCCTTAAAATAGCTGAAATTTTATTTACGCTAATTGTCAAGGAAATTTTCGAGGTGGTGATTCTTTGCTTGAAAACATCGTGTTTCACGGCCCGGTGGCCGTCGGCAATTTCCAACTTGCATCCGCTGTGCTCGAAAATCGCGCCAGAATAATCTTCTTTAATTTTTTTTGTCGGGCCATACTCAAAAACTTTCTTAAACCCTAAAGATTTGTAAAATCTTTCAGATTTTCTGAAGTTTGAAACCTTTATGTGTGTACCGATGGTATTGATAGACATAAGTATATGTATATTTACCACAATGATACGATTAGTTGACTTATTGTCAACAATTATGATATACATATATCAGTATGAGAATATTCTATACCTGTTCTTATTACGGAAAAAACAGATATCAAAAGTATTATGATTTGGTTTTGCGGGCTATCCAACAGATCTGCGTGGAGGTCATTTCGCCGGAGCTGGGAAATTATTTATCGCTTTTGTCGAAGCAAGAAATAGCACAACTCGGCGATCAGAATAAAGTTCACAGAGAAGCAATCCGGCGGGGCATAGAGTGGGCCGACGCGGTTATTATCGAGATCAGCCATGAGGATTTCCAGCTTGGCCATGAAGCAACGATCGCAGTCCAGAGCAAGAAGCATGTATTGTGCGTTTCCGTCCACGAGAATATTGACAACAAAATCAACCTTCGTTATTTTCACGGCACAATGTACAACGAGCAGAACATTGAGGGTATTGTTGCTAAGTTTGTGGAAACCGCCCAGAAATCACTGTTAAGCGAAAGGTTTAACTTGTTTTTGTCACCGAGCCAAGTGCGATACCTTCGAGAATCTTCGCGTAAGTATGGCCTGAATCAGTCGGAATATTTGAGAAAATTAATTGATCAGGATAAAATCGGAGCTTAACTGATTAGTTTACCCGCGTAGGGAATTTTCCCCGTGTTGCATTAACAATATCTTTTCTTAATAAGGAGAGACTTTCTTTGTTGAAGCAAGGCGCCTATCTCGTTAATATTGCCGGAGAAACTGCGTGGGACACAGAATGGGTTATACAAATGGTGAAAGACGGACGAATTGCAGGTGCAGCGCTTGAGAGTACTAGTAGGAATTTGAATGATTTTCCTGGGAATTTACCAATATTGCCTCCGCTCGGCTGGCACACCAAAGAATCTCAACTTCGCACGTTTGAGATTTGGTATAACAATANNAAGAACGTGGTAAGTTTGTGATTACTCCACGAACGGGCCCTTGAATTCAATCGTGCCATCGGGATGCAAGGTAGTCTGTGCGCCTATGGGAATAACCATTTGGTCCTTCGCTCCGTGGGCAGGATCTTCGTGGCCGAAATCATTAACTTTCAAAATATAGAGTGGATCGCGGTCTTCAGTGCGCTCTTCAATAACGTCACTGATCAGGTACTCGAACATGTGATCAGCCATGGATTCGTTGGTGAACGTGCGGTTAAGCTGCATCCAGCTTTTCCTGAAAGATTTTTCGTTCATAAGGCCCAACACCACTGCCTTGACGTGCATAAACACTCCCTTTTGATCAAGGGAAATGATGATGCGGTGCAGGTCTTCCATATCCAGGTCAATATCTTCTACAAACAAGATGTAGTCTTCCCATGAGCGCGGTTTAATCTGACAAATATCGAGAAGATCGCGGAAGGTTCCCAGGTTGCCGCCGATTGCGGTACCGACAATCGGTTCAGACGGTCCGGTGTTGTTTGGCGTGAGCCAGCTGTATTCCGGGCGATGGTACGAAAGGGTTGTGATTTTCCCCGAGATGGCGTCAAAGAAATCTTCATGGTTCGTGTAGTAAAAAAGGCCGCAAGCATTGGAAAAGTGGAAAGTTACAAGTTTAATCTTAAACCACAGGAAATTGAGCAAAAAAGTAGCATCACTGAAGCCGTTGACAATGGGCCGGTATTTTCTGATAAGGGCCNNCCCCGTGCCCCCGTAAATCGGTATCAGCCAGTTTGCGCCCTCGCGGATGGCGCGCTTCAAGATGCGGAGGCGTTCGTTTTCAGAACCCGCCAAATATCGCGGATCAAGGTTCTTGTGTTGGATATCGAAGACCTTGGTGTGCGGATACGCTTCTTTCAAACGTTTTACCGCGTCCGCGAATAATTCGGCATCTGATTTTTGGACAGGTGAGGAAATGGGTACGAGATGGATTTTACTATCAGTATTCAGTTTTTTCGGTAAAAGTATCTGCATACATCATTATCATTATATGAACCATTCTCTACTCCAATGATACAATATTTACATGCAAAGCGAAACCGGCCAACGAGGAGAGGATTGTGCAACGAAGTATCTTGAAAGTTACGGATACAAAATATGTGAGCGGAATTTCCGCACCCCGTTCGGCGAGCTCGATATCGTGTGTCGGAAAGAAAACGTTATTATTTTTGTTGAAGTGAAGACTTTAAAGGAAAACGCGAACGGCTTTACACCGGAACTCCATTTTACGGAAAACAAAATGCAAAAAATGCAGCGCACTATTCGCGCCTACCTGAAAGACAGGCGAGTGATTGGTACTGACTACCAGCTAGATTTGGTTGCCGTGGAATTAAAAGGGAACAGTGAGGTTAAAGACATCCGGCATTACGAAAATATTACCATGTGAAACATTGTGAAACGTTTTGCATGTTTCACAAAATAGGATTATTGGATTTCCGTGAAACAGATGTTTCACGGACGCGGCTTCTTGGCCAAAAGCGCTGCGCCAATTGCACCGGACCATTTATCGAATTTAGCTTTGATAATCTTGGTTTTTCTGGCAGCAATAGGAGACAACACTAATTTTTTAAATGTTTTTTTGGTGTAAGGAATAAACAGGGGCCAGGCGTGGTTGAGCCCACCGCCAATGATAATAATCTCCGGCTCAATCAGGTTGGTGATATTGGCGAGGGCAATCCCCAGGCTTTCTCCAAGTTCTTTCCAGAGTCTTTTATGTGTTTGGCTTCCTAGATAAGCGCGTTGTTCCGAGACTAATGGGGTGAATCCTTTTGTTTTGAAAAACTTTCGGGCGCAAAAATCCTCCAATTCGAGAAAATGCTTTTGTTTTTTGTCTATAATCATCTGACCGAGCTCGTAAGCCGTGCCGAAACTTCCCTTCATAATCTGTTTATTTTGCCACCAGGCTGCGCCAATGCCGGTTCCCAAAGTGAGCATAAAAATGGATGAGTATTTGGGCAAAAGAGTTGCCTCGGCGCGAAGTGCGGTTTTAACATCATTATCCAGGAGCACTTTTATCTTGTATTTCTTTTCAATGAGTTTTTTTATATCCAAACGCGATAGGATTTTTACGTTACCGGCGCCAACCACACGATTTTTTGTGATAACTCCAGGCAGACCAATGCCAACTCGCTTTAATTTTGGCGAAAACAAAGCATTAAGTACAAAGAAAAGAGACTCAAGGAATATTTTTTTGGTAGGATTGGGTACGCCATGAAGTTTTTCCGCACGTTTCAGTATTTTTTTACCCGCCATCAGCACACCCCTGACTTTTGTGCCGCCCGCGTCAATACCGATGATAAGGTTATTTTTTTTCATAATTTTTCTCCAGTTTTTTCCTCACGAATTTTCATTCTTTGTTCTCGGGTTAATCTCGGGAATAATTTTCATTGATTGTCCGGCCATGTCTATAGATTTGGTGAAGTATAAATCCCAATGTTTATAAGTTCTTTTTCGATGTCTTTAAGGGTTTCGGCAGTCCAGGGGTCGGTATCAGTTATTTCTAACAATGGGGTGATACTATCTTTGTAGGTTTTAATCATTTCAATCCTGTCTATTTGCGCCCAGAAACTTTGCTTGGCTTCTTGCAATTCTGGTCCAGTGATTGTCTCGTCAAGCCCTACCCTAATAAATAATGGTTTTAAAAGGTTTTCTATTACTTTTTCAAGCATAAGCACGGGTGCTTGTTCGCGGTATGCGCCCGGGCGTGTTGGCATTAAGGGAACAATGCTTTTTCTTCTTATCATTTTCATTTTTTAGTGTTAGCTTCGTGCATCAGGCGATCAATAAAATCTTGAATTTTAATCTGTCCCGTATCACCCTTACCGCGTTCCCGTAAGGCCACCGAGTCAGCTGAAATTTCTTTGTCGCCAATTATGGCAATATATGGGATTTTTTGCATTTCGGCGTCTCTGATTCTGGCATTTAGGGGCTCGTTTTTGGCGTTTAACTCGGCTCGGATATTGGCCGATTTGAGCGATTCTAGGACAGATAGGGCGTATAGGGCAAATTTGTCGGATATGGGAAGAACGACTGCTTGGACTGGAGCCAGCCAGGTGGGGAATGCCCCTCCAAAATGCTCGATCAAAATTCCAAAAAACCTCTCCATTGAGCCAAAGACTACCCGATGGATCATGACGCAGTGCTCCTGTTTCCCTTCCTTGTTAATGTAAGTTACGTCAAATCCCCGGCCCATTCTTTTCAAATACTTAGCGACTTTGTCTCTTGACTTAAATTTTTGCTGAAAGGTCTTTAGCTGCCAAAATTCATCGATGTCTGCTTCAGTTGACTCGGCTTTGGCTGGCTGGTTAAAGTCAAATTGGACTGTGCCTAATTGCCACTCCCGGCCAATAGAATCCTTGACTTTCATGTCTATTTTCGGTCCGTAAAAAACACCCTCGCCGGCATCAATTTTATAGTCAAGCTGTTCTTGTTCCGCCGCTTTTTTCAGCGATTCTTCAGCAAAGTCCCACATGGCAAGAGAGCCTAAATATTTTTCCGGCCGGGTAGCGATATACGATTGGTAATCGGTAAAACCGAATAGTCCATAGACGTATTTCATTAATTGCAATACTCCCCTGACTTCACTAATGACTTGATCGGGAGTACAGAAAATGTGCGAATCATCTTGGGTAAATCCCCTGACCCGGGTCATGCCATGGAGGACTCCGGCCCGTTCGTATCGGTACACGGTTCCCAGCTCGCCTATTCTTAACGGCAAATCTCGGTAACTTCTGGGCTTGGATTTATAAATTTGGATGTGATTGGGGCAGTTCATTGGCTTTAACACTTCGTCGGCGGTGTAATCCGTAGCGCTGTCCCCTTCTATGTATTGATGGAGCATGACCGGAAACATGTAGTTAATATATTTTGATAAATGGCGGCTTTTGACGAACATGTCCATGCTGGCAATGTGCGGCGTAAATACCAACTGATAGCCACGCCGGTAATGTTCCTGGCGCCAAAATTGTTCCACTACGTTGCGGGCAGCGGCTAATTTTGGATGCCACAGGATCAGCCCCTGGCCGGTAAGTGGGTTGATGGAAAATAAATCGAGTTCTGCCCCAAGTTTGCGATGGTCTCTCTTTTTGGCTTCTTCCAGGCCCAGAAGATATCCTTTTAGCTCTTTTTCGTTCGGCCAGGCTGTGCCGTAGATGCGGGTAAGCATCTTATTTTTTTCATCCCCGCGCCAGTAGGCGCCAGCGACAGACAGGAGTTTAAAAGCTTTGACTTGACCGGTTGATTCTACGTGCGGACCTGAACATAGGTCTACCATTGATCCTGGTTGATTAGGTTCACCTGTCCAATAAATACTGACTGGTTCTCCCCTGCCCTCGATTTCTTTGAGCCATTCTTGTTTATATGGGTTATCGGCAAAGAGCTTTTTAGCTTCGGATGGGGAAATCTCTTGGTGCATAAGAGGCAGGTCTTTATCAATAATTTGTTGCATGTGTTTTTCTATATGCGGGAAATCCGATTCTGAAATTTGCACTGCCGGTCTGCCTTTTGGGGAAGGGTCAAAATCAAAGTAGAAACCTTCGTCAGTCGCTGGGCCCATGGCTAAGTGAATAGAAGCATAAAGTTGCTTCATAGCTTGATGGAGTACGTGTTCGGCTGTATGACGTAAAGGCTTTAGATTTTGGTTCATAAATGAAAAACCACCGCTTCGTTAGTCCCAGGGTTCCAACTAACTACTTTGGTGGCTCAATCTTAGGTTTGACTCCCCTTCGACTATGCTCAGGGTGAACCCGATTGGTGAGTTCGGATCAGGGTCAAGATTAACTTGTAGGGTTATTATATACCCCTTGCTCTAGGTCTGCAAATCGTTGCAGTAAAATAGTCTTTTCTTGGGTAAATGTAGTATATTCCCCTGCTAACTGGTCCATGCGGGCATAAAATTCTGCTTTAGTTGGGAGGTGATTTATTAGTTGTTTAACTTCGGTGAGTTCTTCTTTAGTGGCAAAAGTTTGATTGGTGTATTTGAAGATACGATCTACGGCTCCGTTGAGATCGTCTTTGGTGGCGAAGTTTTTAAGGTCATCTTTAGTAGCAAATTGCCTGGCGTCTTGCTTAGTCAAGAAGATGGTTTTAAGAAGCTTGATGTCTGCTGATGTGAGAGTGGGTTTGACTTTGGGCATGGTTTTATTCAAGCAGTGAGGAGAAGGTATGTCAAGGGTGGACGGTGAGGGGCTCGAACCCCCGACCTGTCCGATAAATCGGACCGCTCTAGCCAGCTGAGCTAACCACGAGAAGGGACTCGAACCCCTGACCTCCTC
>DQGR01000061.1 GCA_003524845.1 Patescibacteria group bacterium | reverse complement strand
CCGCTTGCCACCACTGCCAAAGTCTCAATTTCCACGTTTAAACTGCGGGCAGGAGAAAAAATTGGGTTAAAAGTTACCTTGCGGGGAAAGCGAATGTATGAATTTTTGGAAAAATTGATTAGAATTGCACTTCCGCGGGTGAGAGACTTCCGCGGAATATCAATGCGCGGGTTTGATAACCAGGGGAATTATAGTCTGGGTATCCGGGAGCAGATAATTTTTCCGGAGATTGAGTATAGTGCAATTGATAAAATCAGAGGGCTTGAGGTGACGTTTGTGACTACTGCCATTGACCGCAAGCAGGCACTTGCGCTTCTTAAGCATTTTGGCATGCCGTTTGAAAAGGAGGAAAGTTCAAAACTCAGAACACAATGACCAGAACACATCCGCCAGCCGGCGGATTGGTTATTGAGATTTATGATTCGGAATTTTTAATATATGGCAAAAACATCTGACATAGTTAAATTTAAAAAACCACAAAAGTTTACCACCCGCAATCGTAACCGTTGCGCTTTGTGCGGTCGTTCGCGGGGCTACATGCGAAAATTCGGGATCTGTCGCCTGGACTTTCGCCGGCTTGCACATAAAGGAGAATTACCAGGAGTAGTAAAAGCATCGTGGTAAAAAAATATGACAACGAGTGATCCAATTGCAGACATGTTAACGCGTATCAAGAACGGTTATCTGGCACGTAAGGAGACGGTTGAAGTGCCTTATAGCCGGTTTAAGGCGGCGCTCGCAAAATTACTTGCCCGCTACGAATACGTGGGAGAAGTTTCTCAGACAAACAATCAGCGGACATTTACAATTACCCTGCGTTACAAACAGGGAGAGCCGATGATGACTGAAATAAAGCGAGTCAGCAAACCCGGTCTTAGACGTTATTTAAGCGTTCGGGATCTGGAAGCGGTGAAACAGGGATTAGGATATTTAGTCCTGTCAACGCCCAAAGGATTAAAAACGCATATTGATGCCCGCAAAGAGCGGCTGGGTGGAGAAGTTATTTGTAAGGTGTGGTAACCAGGTAGTGAATTTTCGATAGAAAATAGCTACATTGGTTTACCTTGATACAACTAACAAATAGTATTTTTTTTAAAAAAAGGAGCGATTTTTGATTTTCTTCTGTAAGAAATCGAAAATCTACTACCTGGTATGTCGCGCATCGGTAAACAACCAGTTGAATTACCTGCTGGAGTCACTGTTACACAACAGGGTGTGACACTCATGGTACGTGGTGCTAAAGGTACAGTGAGCGTAGTCGTACCGCAGGCGGTTGCTGTAAAAATCGCAGACAGTTCCGTGCAATTTGAGGTTAGTTCCCAGGAAAAGGATATAAAAAGCCTACACGGTTTGGTACGAAGCTTAGTTAAAAATGCCGTGTTGGGAGTTTCGAAGGGATGGGAAAAACAACTGGAACTGGTGGGCGTCGGCTACCGGGTAGCAGGTGGTGGCAACGAAATCACGCTCACCGTCGGCTTTTCACACCCGGTGAAATTTACCGCGCCGCAAGGAGTAACCTTTACGCTTAAAGACAACAAAATCCTGGTTAGTGGAATTGATAAAAAAATTGTTGGAGAGGTGGCAGCCCAGGTTCGTCATATCCGGCCGCCGGAACCATATAAAGGTAAAGGCATCCGCTATGTCAATGAAGTAGTCCGTCGGAAAGCCGGGAAAGCGGTTAAAGCCGCGGGAGCTGCCGCTTAAACATATGAGTAAACAAGTAACCAGTCGAATGAGGAGAAAATTACGGATTCGCGCCAAAGTGAGTGGAACACCAATTCGGCCGCGTCTTTCGGTATTCCGTTCAAATAAACAATTGTTTATTCAACTGATTGATGACGTGCATCAGAAAACGCTACTCGGCATGAGTGACCGGTTACTGGCGAAAGAGGAAAAAAACAAGTTGGTACGGGCCAAGTCACTCGGCGTTTCTATGGCAAAAGCCGCACTCGCGCAAAAGATTAACAAAATTGTCTTTGATCGAGGGGGTTACTTGTATCATGGTCGGGTTAAATCACTCGCCGAAGGGTTACGTGAAGGAGGTTTGCAATTCTAAAATTGCATGAAAGTATGGACAGATCGGTTGAAATTAAAGAATTTGAAGAAAAAGTCATCCAGATAAACCGAGTTTCCAAAAAAACTAAAGGCGGCAATCGGATTGGTTTTTCAGTGCTGGTTGTGGTGGGAGATAAAAAAGGGCAGGTTGGTGTAGGTTTAGGTAAAGCTCCGGATGTTGCCTCATCAATTCACAAGGCAGTGAGTTACGCCAAAAAACACTTACAACGAATTGTGCTTTACAAAGCCACAATTCCGCATGAAGTGTATATAAAACAAGGTGCGGCTAAAATCCTCTTAAAGCCGGCTCCGGAAGGATCTGGAGTAATCGCCGGAGGTGCGGTGCGGGCAGTAGTCGAAGCAGCCGGAATTCGTAATATTGTCGGTAAAATTTTGGGCAGCAAAAACCAAGCCTCAAATGTCTATGCGACACTTGAAGCCTTGAAATTATTGCGGCCGATCCGGGTTGAACATAAAAAATAGAAGGGAAACATTATGCAGGTACACAAATTAACCCCAAGTGTGAGTAGAAAATTACGCCGAGTTGGTCGTGGACATGGAACTGGTCGGGGTAAAACCGCCGGCCGGGGAACCAAAGGCCAAAAAGCGCGCGGTCGAATTCCGATTGGTTTTGAAGGCGGACAACAGCCGCTCTCTCGTCGCTTGCCGTTATATCGGGGCAGAATGAAAAACCAGCCGGTACGGACAAAAGCCCTCCCCATTAATTTAAAAGCGCTTAACCAATTACCTTCAGGGACTGAGGTGACAGCAGAGGTCTTGGTCAAGTATCATATTATTGATAAGTCGGTAGTAAATCGGCGGCTGAAGATTTTGGGTGACGGTGAATTGACTATCCCGCTCACGATTAAATTACCAATTTCAAAGCGCGCAGCCAAAAAAATTGAAAAAACTGGCGGAACCGTAGTGCAAGCAGCATGAACAACATTCTCTCTCCGCTTATACGAAGTTTTAAAACGAAAGAACTGCGTAAAAAAATCATTTTTACGCTCGTAGTATTTGTGATTTTTCGGCTGTTTGCACATGTACCGCTCCCTGGAGTTGACCGGGAACAGATGCGCGCCCTGTTTCAGAGTAATGCCTTCTTGGGACTTCTGGATATTTTCTCCGGCGGAACACTCCTCAACTTTTCAGTGGTGGCACTGGGACTTAATCCTTATATCAATTCTTCAATTATCTTTCAGCTTCTGACTATGGCCTTCCCCAAGCTTGAAGAGCTTTCAAAAGAAGGGGAATATGGCCGGCAGAAAATTAATCAGTACACCAGGATGCTTGCAGTGCCACTATCAGTAGTGCAGGGAATTGGGATGTATGCGCTCCTGCGAAACCAGCATATTATTACTGATTTGAGTCCGATTTCACTGGTTGCGATGATTGCGACGATGACAGCTGGCACCGTGTTTTTGATGTGGCTTGGTGAACTGATCACTGAACAGGGAGTAGGGAATGGTATCTCATTACTTATTTTTGCCGGAATTGTGGGCAGGTTGCCGGTTACACTCGGTCAAACAGCCTCAACGGTGACCGAACAGTCATTTACCAACTTGATCATATTTATTGTACTGGCGCTCGTAGTAGTAGCTGGAATAGTTCTCGTTAACGAAGCGGTGCGCCAAATCCCGGTCCAATACGCCAAACGAGTCAGGGGTAACCGGATGTACGGCGGTACTACAAGTTACCTGCCACTCAGAATTAACCAGGCCGGGGTAATTCCGATTATTTTCGCCGTCTCATTTGTNNGGCCTGACCTACAATCTGATTTACTTCATTCTTGTGGTTGCTTTTACTTATTTTTATACTGCAGTTACCTTTAACCCGCAAAAAATTTCTGAAGAAATTCAAAAACACGGTGGTTTTATTCCGGGAATTCGTCCCGGCCGGGTGACGGCTGAATATTTGCAGTACATCTTAACTCGGTTAACCCTTGCCGGCGCTCTGTTCCTGGGAATTTTAGCAATTTTGCCGTCAATTGCCCGTGGAATTACCGGAGTCAGTACGCTCATGCTGGGGGGAACGGGAATTTTGATTGTCGTATCTGTGGTTTTGGAAACAGTGAAATCATTGGAGGCGCAACTGGTAATGCGTAATTACGAAGGGTTTCTCTAGTATTATAATTCCCCCTCTTAAGATAAGAGGGGGTGGGGGGGAGTTATAATAAACAAATCATAACTCCTCCTAACCTCCCCTTATTTTAAGGGGAGGGAATAATTAGGGAGGTTTATTTACTATG
>DQGR01000039.1 GCA_003524845.1 Patescibacteria group bacterium | reverse complement strand
CTTTGAACAAACCAGCATATTCTGGTTTGGGCAGGTGACGCCGACGCAAAATTACGCAGATGTGCGGGTGGGATATGATGACCAGGAACTGTATTTATACTTTGCCGTATTTGACCGCCGGCTCTGGTACAATCAGTCTCCGGGAAGCCCTGATTTAATTTCCTGGGATACCATGCGTGTTTCCATTGACACGACACCAGAAACTAACGTGCTTGACGAAACAGTGTTTCGATTGACTGCCCAACTTAACCCAGGGGGAACACAAACTGCATACCAGAAAGGTGAACAGGGGACTGGGACAAATTTCACTATTACACAACTGCAATTTACAACACTTCCTGGTTGGCGTGGAGATGCGTTAAATAATGACGGAGATGATCGGGGATGGGCGATGACCTACCGGCTACCCTTTACGAGTTTACATGTTGCAACCCCGGGGGTGGGTATACGGTGGCGAGTCGGGATTGAGTTGTTTGATCGGGATGATCAGATTGGTACCAGTATTCCGATGAATGTGTGGCCACAAGGGTTTACGAGTTCAGATCCGATTACGTGGGGAACATTTGAATTCGGATTGCCAGAGTATCAGGTACCGCAGACAACCCAGGACCAAACCGTAACCATTCGCCACAAATTAAATGGCGTGGTTGCATTAGATGCGTCAGTCGGTGGCGGTAGTGTGTGCGGCGACGGTTTGGATTTTTGGAGTGAATGGGGAAATAAAAATTACACATTAGAGCCGAATATTTATATCCAAAACCAGTCAGATGTGGCTGACTGGCCGTGTTTTAGCAAAATTTATCTGACGTTTCCAATGAACTCAATTCCACAGGGAAAGGTGATTAAATCAGCAATATTAACTATTCATCAGTTTGGCAATGCCGGAGAAACAGGACAGGCACAGGATTCATTTGTCCAGGTTTCCGAAACAGCATCTGACTGGAGTGAAAGTACCATCACCTGGAATACTGCGCCGCAGAGTCAAGGCAATTCAAGTTACAGTTGGGTCGCGCCAATTATCACCTTTCCCGGCTGGCCGGGAGTGGCGCGGACCTGGGATGTAACCTGGTTACTGAATAAAAATTATCAGGCACAGTTACCATTACAGTTAGTGATGTATTCTGCAGACAGCGCGTACCACAGCGGTAAATATTTTGTTTCAGCAGATACTGGAAACTGGAATGTAGCCGGCAGGCCGACGTTGACCGTAACGTACGGAGATTCGGTAATAACTGCCGATATAGATCACAACCAAAAAGTCAATATTTTTGACGCAGGATTACTTTTTGTAAACTTTGGCACTTCCCAGTTTGACCTGAACGGAGATGGGGTAGTGAATGGGAATGATGTTAAACAACTGCTTTTGAATTGGGGGACTTTGTTTTAAATAAGTTATTAGCTTTTTGTGGTAGAATTATACAAATCTCCTTTCAAGGAGATTTTTTTTATGCCAGCACAAGAACGTCTTATACTACGGGAACTGGAATGGAAGAAGCCAGTTCCGGTTGATCAGCTGCTTTTTGTCCAGTCCAGTCATCCAGCATATATTCGACCGAATGCCCAGGTAGTAGAAATCGGACCGGGACTACGTAAAGAAGATCCGACAATAAATCTACCAATGAGTGCAGGGCCAGTTATTTTGCCTTATTATTTAAGAGAAGGCGGATCCTATGACGTGATAGATTTACCTGGTTCAGATTGTTCTAAACAAGGTGGGAACCACGATGCTGAAGGCGTCAGGGAAGTAATCAAATCTCTTTATAATGAAGCTGGTTTACCCATGTCTCCATTTTCAGTAATTACTGCTGATGTACTGAGATTTACTCCGCAGAAAACGTACGAAATTATATTTGACCATTTAACTACTGATATGTTTTTACGGTTACAGGAAGTATTTGTACTGGATGTATTAAATAAACCACCAGAACCATTTCCGGTTTATCTGGGTAAACAGCTCAAGCTGCTTGCGCCTCATGGGAAACTACTATTTTTTAAACAAACCCTTATTGCAAGTTCAGAAAACGCTGGAATTAGATTTGAAAATTTTGTTAATTTATATAGCGGGATTTTCATTAGTTTCAGCCGATGTTGTTGATGACAGATACGCTTTACCGAATCAGCTCGCAAAATCAATCACCCCCAAACTGGATGATTATAGTGCTCAGAAAGTAATTAGAGAAGGACATTATCTTCCTTATTACAATGCAACGGCACTGCTTGTTTTTGAAGCAAAATAAGTTACAAAAACGGTGTTTGGAAGGAAATGTCGACATCAACGCTCCGTTCGCCGTCAGGTTGTGCCAGGATTTGCTGCCGCAGCGAAAAATAACGCTGGGAAAGTTGTAGTAGATTTTGATAGGGAATTTCAGACTGCAAAAATTGATATGCGTTTTGATCGGCAAAGTTAATCCGGAATAATTTACTCAAGCCAGTTTCATATATATCTGTAATTTTTGCTTCGTTAAACCGGTAGAAACTCCGTTCACATGCATGGGTATAGTTTGGTGAGTACGGGTAATAAATAGGTCCACTTGTAAATGTTAAAAGTATATCGGGTAGCGCACAGGGAGCAACTCCAAACTGGGGATACATGGGTGCATTGATGGTTAAAAATATATTTGTTTGTTTGTAGTTAGACTGTTTTTCCGGAAAGTTCATCAGCGCTTCATCTAGTTTTTTTTGGAATTCCAGCGTCGTTTCAAGCATAGAGGAAGAATTCGTTTTGCCGTAATCAGGGGCCAGCGACATCCGTTCTGCAGCAACTGCAGCCATCAGTTCACTAACAACCAGCCGGTGTTCATTGCTAAACTCAGTCAGTACTGCTTTTTTGTACGCAAGCCACTCTGATTCGCTCGCATACTGTTTGGCTAATCGGTCATGCCGTGCTAAAAGTTCATTGACAATTACTCCGGCATAGAAAATTGCACG
>DQGR01000094.1 GCA_003524845.1 Patescibacteria group bacterium | reverse complement strand
ACCGGAACCGCAGCCAGTCCCTCTCCTTCACCAACTCCGTGTCCGAGTAGCGATGTAAACGGAGATTGTGTCACTGATTTTCTCGATTTAAAAATGTTGTTGCAAAACTGGTTAACAGGAACGAATTGCAGCAGCCTGAGTTGCGATCTGAATCAGGATGGAAAAGTGAATATACTGGATACGGCACAGATTATTCACGANNATTGTGTTTGTGAGTCCGGAACCAAGTTTACTCGCCTCGCCATCAGCGACTGTTTCCGCCACACCGGCTGCTTCAATCAAAGCCAGTCCGAAAGCGAGTCCAAAAGCCACACCCAAGACTACACCCAAAGCTTCGACATCGGCGAGTCCCGCGTCATCTCCGAAAGCTTCCGCATCTCCAAGCACTTCCCCGAACGCGTCTGGAGAGTAAGGGAAAATCAGTTTTCACCGTTTATTAGAAGAAGCTTACGTTTCCTTACCTTATAAAAAGAGGTAAGAATTGAAGTCTGTAATATTAAGTTTACGTATCTATAGCTCAGTCAATTACTGCACCATATTTAGCTTTATACCATTCAAAATCATTTTCTTCCAATTCTTGTAATGTTTCTTCGTCAACTGCATTACTACTAATCTTAAAGGCTTGCACGAACGCACGTAAATCTCTGGTGCGCAACGTCCGTTTATGCAGTAACTCACAAATATCTCTCGTTCAGGTCTAGTTGCTTCCCACGTATTCCAGCGCCTACCAAAACCTAATTGTTGTTGGGTATTTGCATCGAATGTTAATACGTCCAAAAGCTTTAACCTGATTACACCACCTTGTTCTGAAAATTCTTTGAGGCGTGATTTATTACTGTAGGGAAATAGTCAGTTTTGTCTCTAAGGCGCGCGCAATTTTCTGCAGGAAACGAAGTGAAGGATTGGCATTTCCCGATTCCAGTCGAGAAATAGCGGATTGTTTCGTACCCACTTTTTTTGCCAGCTCCTGCTGGCTCATTTTTTTGGCAAGCCGTTTCTGAAGCACGGCGTGAATAATTGCGTATTCAGTTTCCAGCTCGTCGTAGGCTTTTTTGACCTCCGGATCTGAAAGGAGCTTTTTTTTATGTACTTCGAAAGGAATTAGAGTTTTCATATGATGACATTATCACACATACGTTATGTATTTGTCAAGAGATGCAAGATGCGTTTTTGCGCAGTTGCAATCTCTTTTTGGGGAGTTTTCTGAGTTTTTTTAATGAATGCATGAACAATAAGCGCCCGATTATCTTGAAAAACAAAAAAAGCTCTGATTTCCTGGACTCCGCGCACACGAAGTTCTCTCAGATCTTTCGAAATTTGCTTTACATGTGGCATGCCTAGCTGCTGACCATACTGTACTAAAAGCATGAGTTGACGCAACCATTTTGATCGGGTCGGTTTCTCAAGTGTTAGGATGAAAGTATCAACCTCTTTAAGTATAATTAGTTCCATGGGCTTATTTTACTTCTGCATGGTACAACTTACAATTTCATCCTTGTGTGAATCAAAATTAGACGATTTTCTGTTACAATACCTAAATGGAACTTTTCTCTGCTTTGATTGCCCTGGATGAGTGGTTATTCCTGACTATAAACAATGCCTTTCACCATCCAGCGCTCGACTGGATTTTTGTGTTCTTTTCCTTTTATCCCTTAATTATCTGGTTATTGGTTGGGATTGTGGTGGTTATAGTTGAGGAACGTAAAGACCACCGGTTTATTCTCCGTTTATTTCTGGCGTTAGTGCTGGCAGGTATGGTGGCCTCAGTATTTATTAAACCGATTGTGGGCCGCAAACGGCCGGATCTCACGCACGGATCAAGTGTGGTCATCGTTAATGAAAAACCGGCAGCTGTGCCCTTCAACAACGACTTTGCATTTCCGTCAGGACACGCCGCAGTTGCATTTGCCGGCGCCTATGTGATTACCCGCGAAGAAGTGAAACACGGTAAGCATAGTAAACAATATCGCAAGCTCGCGGCTTGGATTTTTTACGCATTTGCGGCGCTTACTGCGTTTTCACGGATTTATCTGGGTAAACATTATCCGCTTGACGTACTTGCTGGGGGAATTCTTGGAGTGGGGATTGGCTGGTTTAGTTGGGAGAGCGTTGATACTTTTTTTTGGGTTATCTGGAAACGTACAGTCTAAAACTAAATTAATCGCATTTTTAATTATGCAGTCTAGTCTTCTGTCATGCTGAACTTGTTTCAGCATCATAAGTGCTTAAGATCCTGAAATGAATTCAGGATGACACGCATAATTCCCTCGTCATTCAACTTCACATAGGAAACTGCCGACTGAAACTAATTCCTGCAGTTTCGCTTGTTCCCCATAAAACGCCGAAGCCGACCCACCATCAAGGTTAATTAATTGTATGAATTGTTGAGTTCCCAATTCACTAAATGCTTGAAAAATCTGCGGCAGATCTGCAAGTAACGGTCCGCTATGGACGTTGTCAGCTGCCACAATTGCAATAAAGAAAATTTCGTTATCCGAGGTTTTCCCCAACAGAACCCGCCGGTCCGGTTCGTCGTTGGTGATCGTTAGTTTTTGTTCCGGCGTAAACAGCGGTCCACTTTGGAAGCCGAATTGCATGGTTGATTGAGTCGGCAACTGATTCGTAATTAAAAGTGCAGTATTTGTTTTAACCACATAACCATTGAGTAAGCCACTGCGAACGGTAGGACTTTTGGCATGCGCATTTCCATCAGTTGAAAAAAATCCCAGCGGTTGCTGCTGCGGCGTATAAAAGCCGGCGTTCGTACCAAATTTGCAATTATTTTCACTCATGATCCGCTGCGTAGTTTTGCGCTCCGTAAAATTGGGAATTAATGAGAGCTGAGTGGGATCAACCGATTGCGCGTAGACAGTATAACTGACATCTTTATGGGTAATTTCCGTGCCCTGAGTTTTGGGAACTGGAGATGGAGAGTTAAAGCTCAGCGAGTCAGGGAGTGCTACCGGATTATTTCGCACATACCCAACTATCAGTATCAGCCCTACCATAAAAAGCAACCATTTCATACCGGTTGTAGTCCCGCACAATTTTTTAATTATCTCCAAGTAGTGATGCGGGATCACTACCCGGTCATAGCTACAATTTTTGTATAGGAGAAGTGGCCGGTTTTCGTTTCAGTTCGGACAGGATGACCAAACTATAGAGCAGGAACACAATTGAATTAAAAAACGGGATCGGCGGGTAGAGTTCAAATGAAGTCATCAGAATCTGAATGATGGTGGGTAAGGTGAGTGCGTGTAAACCAATCTGGAACAGCTTTCGGTACGTGAGCGAAATGTGCATAAAATACGCAGGCACGCGCAGAATCAAAGTTAGAACACTCAAAGAAATCAGCCGGATGATTGAAAGTAAGATAGTTAAGGTAAACCAGAGGATAAAAATCATGGCCGGCACAATAAACGGGTACCAGGGAGAAATGGTATCCAGCAGTTTTGTTACCGCATTTTTATCGATAGTGCCATCATCGAAACTGGAAATCGGGTACACCCGGAAGCCCACACCGTCACTATCAGGTACTACCACCTGTTCACGGGTCACAAAAATAAGCGAATGGCTATTACTGTAATCATTAATTTGGGCATTCGTATCAATCGTTAACAAATATTCCTGATTCTGGTCAGAGATGACGCCCGGAGTATCGGAGAACAGTTCAAGCGGAACCGGAAAATGCAATGGCTCCGTAACATTGGTAGCGAGTTTTCCATCTTTAACCGTAATAACTAAATCATTGGGGTAAAGCGCGGGCGCGCGCAGTGCGAACCGCTTGAGGAATTGATTTACATCCGGAACAAACGTAAGACTCACCACTATAGTCAGAAGCGTGCCTAAAATCAGCGAGAACATGAAAAAATATTTGAATGAAAACGAAAATCTGGTTTTTACCACCTCATGGTAGTACGTAAAGGAAGAAATGCTGTTCCAGAAAACGTGATTAAAAGTGACAAGTTTTTGCATACAAAAAAATGTCATCCCGAACTTGCTTCGGGATCCCCCAACGAATAAGTAATACACAAGGGGATTACAAATGACAACTTCATTGTATACTATCCCTATGCTGAAACTCAACGCAGCGGAACTACAGACCACGGAACCGACTCGCATCCCGAAACTTTTTATAGTCATACTTAGCTACAATTCAGAACGCGAGCTGTTACGTTGCCTTAATTCTCTTAAAAACGAACCAGGAAAAATAGTAATTGTGGATAATGCCTCGGATAATAATTCAGTTCATGAAATAAAAAAAATAACCGCAAAAGAAAAGCGTATTAAGCTTATTGAAAATAAAAAAAATATTGGTTTTGCTGCGGGAAATAATGTTGGAATACGCTATGCGCTCTCAAAGGGAGCAGATTATGTATTACTGCTCAATCAAGACACACAGGTAAAAAAAGGTTTTTTGAAACCTCTGCTTGCATCGAAAACAGATATCATATCACCTGTTATCGTATCCAAACGGAAAAATACATTAATATATGATTATGGTGGCACTATTAATTGGGTTATTGGCAGAACGTGTCATTTAGAATCTGATCGATATTTTGAAAAAGGCCCTTTGCCAGAGACATTGCACCTATCAATAGAATATATTTCAGGATGCGCGATGTTGGTAAAAAGTGAGGTATTTGCAAAGATCGGAGAGTTTAGTGAGAATTTCTTTCTATATTTTGAAGATGTAGATTTTTGCATCCGGGCAAAAAAAGAAGGTTTCTCCATTGCCTGCGAGCGCAAATCAGTGATTTCACATACCCTTAAGGAAGGAAAGGAAAAACCTTGGAGGAACATCTATTATCTCCTTGTGAGCAATTTACGCTTTATCAATTATTACGTTTTTTTCTGGAATAAGCCCTTTGCCTATTTGTATTGGATACTGATTGCATGTAAATTAATTTTGACGAAGACTGTTGGTTAATATAGCAAAAAGCATGTTGATATACATATAATTAAATTGTTTTATGAAAACGAGAGGTTTTTTTAGACTCTTAAAAAGCGAAATTGCCACAAGGATAAATTGGGCTTCGCTCTATGGAAGGATTTCCTACTCACAAGAAGGAGAAGATTTGATACTGCAAAAAATATTTTCTGAAAGAGGCAATGGTTTTTATGTTGATGTAGGAGCGCATCATCCATTTCGGTATTCCAATACATTTTTATTTTATTTACAGGGTTGGAATGGTATAAACATCGATCCAACTCCGGGAGTCATGGCGTATTTTAATAGGACGAGAAGACGCGATATAAACCTGGAACTTGCCATATGCGATGGTCTTGGAAAAAAGACACTTTATTTATTTGAAGATTCAGCTCTGAATACCTTGTCGGAAAAAAGAGCTCAAAGTGTAATCAAATCAAAACAGTCACCTTTTTTAAAGGAACGGGAAATAACCATTAGTAGGCTCAAAGACGTACTTCGAAAGCATCCGCCTCCACATAAGAGGATCGATTATCTGAATGTAGATGTCGAAGGGGTTGAATTACAAGTGCTTGAATCGCATGATTGGTTTCATTATTCACCTCGTGTTATATCGGTTGAAAATTTTTCCACACGGTCTGCTTCTCCCATTTCTAAATATATGAAAAAACGGGGATATACGTTTATCGCGCAAACAACCTCTACACAACTGTACCAGTTATGAAAAAAGTCATTGTGGTGATAATAGCAGTTGCCATGATGCTGGTAGGAATTGTCATTGTGAGTTTACGTTGTTTAGGAGAGTATAACTCATTGGTAAAAGTAATATTCTTCGGAGGCACTCATCAATTTACTGGAATTAATAACTCTAATAATTATTGTGTTTCTGTTGTACCCTTTTTTAAAAATCTTTCGCAATATACTCAAGATGCAACGTATATTGTATTATTTCAAAATAATTCGGAAATTCGACCCAGTGGAGGATTTATGGGTTCTTTTGCACGAGTACAATTCGAAAACAACGTGTTAAAAAACTGGGAAATAGAAAATATTCATGTAGCGGATGGCCAAATTACTACAGAACTTATTCCGCCAATACCATTACAACAGGCCTTTAGACTTGGATTTGATACGCTTAGAAATAGCAATTGGGAAATTGACTTTACTCAAGCGGGAGCAATCATCAATAAGTTTTTCCTCCTTAGTGGTGAAGAAAAAATTGATGGAATAATTGCTGTAAATACAGGACTTATTAAAAAATGGTTACAAGTGGTCGGAACGATTAGAACTCCGGATTATCCAGAATTGGTAACTGCCGATACTTTTTATGATCTGGCGCAACGCTATGCAGAGCAAAGTTTTTTCCCTGGTTCAACGCAAAAACAAGATTATTTACGGGCAGTGGGTAAGGCATTATGGGATAAGACCCAGCAAAGTAGTATATTTACAAAAATAAAACTTGCGCGACTTATTTATGATCAGCTGGAAAAAAAACAGATTCTTATATGGCTAGCCGATACCAATAGGGCTTTAGAAATTTCTCATAAAGAGTGGGATGGGGGGTTAGGAAATTATGAAGTAGATTATCTCTATCCAGTAGAATCCAATCTCGGCGCAAATAAAGCAAATTGTTGTATTGACCGCCATTTGGTTCAGGAGGTAACTCTTGATAAAGATATCCAAAGTTCTGTAGCCATTGAATTAATTAATGAAAATCCATCAAACACTCCGCATCCGCCAGAATCATGGGGAGGGGATTATATTAATTATGAGCGGATTGTCATCCCGGCAGCTGCACAGATCACGAAAGTAGCAGTCAATGACCAACAGTACGTGCTAGATAATAATAAAGATCCAATTTTTCCTCCAAATATTGATAAAGATTTCGGGTACAGCACTCAAACACAGGGAAAATTTACTAGCATTGGTTTTTGGACTTTAGTTCCTGCACAAAAATCAATCAAGATTCAATTAGTATACAAATTACCGCTTCAAAAAAATGAGGCTGTTAATTATGAGGTTGTAGTGAGACGACAGCCAGGCATTTATAAACTTCCATATCGACTTTATATCAATGGAAAAAAGAAAGTTGACCAAATTTTGGAAGCTGATAAAACATTTACCTTCTCGAATTGATGGAGGCGCGTCTTTGTTATAGGTCTTGGAGTATAATACTTACATGCTGAAACTCAACGCAGCTGAGCTGAGGACTACAGAGCCAACCGAAGCTCAGATCCAGGCCATCAAAAAACGGCCACTCTATATAATTCTCGACAATGTGCTTGACACTTACAACGTGGGCTCAATTTTTAGACTCGCTGACGCGGTGGCTGCGGAAAAGGTGTACTTGTGTGGTGAGACGCTCACTCCACCCAACCCGCGCATTAAAAAAGCCTCGATTTCGACGTGGAAATGGGTGGAATGGGAATACTCAGTAACTGCAGTTGCCGCAATATCAAATATCAAAACTCAAATATCAAATATCCAAATTGTGGCAGTTGAGCAGGATGCTCGAAGTATGCCATTTAACCAAGTTAATTATGAATTACCGCTGGCAATTGTTGTGGGAAATGAGACGTATGGCGTGTCTAAAGAAGTTTTAGAACTGGCTGATTTGATTGTTGAGCTGCCGATGTTTGGCGTCAACAAAAGTCTGAATGTGATGGTAAGTTGCGGCATCGTATTGTATCAGATTATTTCAGGATTAAATCCCGCGGTGTAAAGCTATTTCACACCGGGTATGTAAGGCTAGTAAGGCTAGGACGTTGTTGATCAGTTAAATTAAAATTGACAATCTCCGGTACAATATACCGGATATGAACCAGAGTGAATCAACGCCTAAATCTTCACTTGAATTGTCACGGAGGGATTTTTTGGGACTGGCATTTAGGTCTGTTGGGGGAGCTGTCGGTGCCGAATTGCTGAGCAGCTGTGGTTTAGTTCAGCAGTATGAGCAGGTGGAATTAGCTGAGTTAATCCGGGATCCCAAAGCGCATCGCAATCAGTTGGTTGAAATCACCGGATATCCGGGACTGATAAGCAGTAAAATTGCAGATAAATGCACCTACTTGGAAACAAATGAGCGTCCTATTTACCAGACACAGTTGGTATCGGGACAATTTTACAATCTTTATCCGTCAAAATCAGCAAGTCTGGCAGTACCAATACCAATATATTTCAGTCCAGAAGATGAAGATTGTAATTTAGACGACCGCAAATCTCAACTTATAAAATTACAAGGACAAAAGTTAGTTACACTCAGAGGCATAGTCCGTTGGACGCAAGAAAATTTTTGGGTGGAAGTACCGCTTGTCTTCCTCGCAGACTGTTGACATTGAAACGTAGTTAGATGATACTAAATTTAGAGTACTAAAGTATGGGAATTTTAAAGAAGCTTGTCATTTTTGTTGTCGTAGTTAGTTTGCCGTTTTTTCTCAGTTCACTGGTCTACGCTACTTACTCCATCAATTCTCAGGGAAAGTTGTCTGAGCGTGCTCTAGGCGAAGTTTTAAGTAAGGGAAATGGTGATGAGAATAATGAGGATAAAGATGAGGTTACATCTTCTGGGAAAAGTAATTCTGAAGCAGCAGACAAGGAAAAGAAAGATGAGCAGGAAGATGATGAAGATGGGGGTGATGATTCTGATGAACCTTCCGACTCAGGAAATACTGAAAAAGAACGTGCAGAACTAAAATTCAGAACAGAAGGCAGTGAAAGTGAGAGCAAGTTTAGGATTTCTGCTAAAAATGGCAAGATTGAAATCAAAGCCAAGAACGTCGGTGATCAGCTGGTGGCGCAGGAATCTGCCAGCGAGTCAGGCGAACAAGTTGAAGTAGAAACGCATGAAAATAAGTTTAAGATTAAGATTAAAGCCCGCGGCGATGAACTGGAAATCGAGCAAAAAGGGATCGGAGCATTGACCCATTTTCCGATTTCAATCGGGGAGGAGAATGAACTGATCATTACGACTCCGGCGGGAACCAAGGTAGTTACGATCCTGCCTGACCAGGCAGTGCAACACATTTTGCAATCAAATATTATGGACAGAGTATTAGCATTCCGGGCTTCACTCGCATCGCCGTCTCCATTTTCAACTCCATCTGCTGAGGCTACTGCATCAGCAGAACCTACCGAGACTCCAGAGGCAACTGAAGAAGCTGAACTGGTTTCGGCAACTCCAACAGCAAGCATAACTCCTGCACCATCTGGAGAAAGCGAAGAAACCGAAGAGATTGAGCTCATTGAAGCAGATGGAATTCTTGTTTACCGGATAAAAGGCGCCAAGGATTTTAGACTGGTGGGAGTAGTTCCGGTAAGTGCAGCTATAACGGCGCAAGTTTCAGCTGAAACAGGTGAAGTGCTATCAGTCGAACAACCATGGTATATCCGCTTTTTACCTTTCTTATTTTTCAATGCGACTTGAGTGTTGACAGCCTTGATTGAGCTTGTTACAATGTACCTACTTATGACGTAAACACCCAAGTCGATAAAAAGGGATAAGAACCCGCCGACTTGGTGGGTTTTTTTGTCTTTGGGAGTCATAAGGAATTAACAATTAATTTCCGAAGCTTGATGCTCCTTAATCCAGCCTCGTCTTACCGTTCTCCGCCATGGGCGGATCACGGAGCGACTGACGGCGGATTAACGACGCAATCACTTCGTGATTTGCACGTTAACAATCAAATGGTGGTAGGAATTTCGAACAAAATCCCGATGGGATGAGTTCAATTTTTTTTGAGAGTTTGATCCTGGCTCAGGATGAACGCTGGCGGTATGCCTTAAGCATGCAAGTCGAACGCTTGTGTGGAGCACAAGGAATTCAAAAGTCAAAGGTCAAGAGGTAAAAGTTAAATGTAAAAAGTAATAAGCGAGGCAACTTTTAGATTTTAATTTTCAATTTTGAATTTCTCGTGCTCTGCACGAGAGTGGCGGACGGGTGAGTAATAGTAAGGAACGTACCCAGAAGTGGAGGATAGCTCGCCGAAAGGCGGGGTAAGCCTGCATGTGCTCGCAAGAGTAAAAACGCAAGTTGCTTCTGGAGCGGCCTTATTCCTATCAGCTAGTTGGTGAGGTAACGGCTCACCAAGGCGATGACGGGTAGGGGGTGTGAGAGCACGGCCCCCAAC
>DQGR01000045.1 GCA_003524845.1 Patescibacteria group bacterium | reverse complement strand
TACATCACAATTAGCCTTCTTTTGAATTGAACCACTAGATTGTTTATATACTTTTACTGGTTTAAGAAAAAGTTCAAATCCAAAGCTTTCTAACTTTTTATAAAAAGAAATTCTGCCTAAATATTTTTGCAGCAAGTCTTTTTCTGAACTGGAAAAACGCTTATTTCCCGTCAAATATTTTTGAATATAGTTACTGACATCATCAAGAGGAGTGCTGTGATTTTTCAAATAATCATATTTATACCCGTATAAATCAATCCCTCCAAAGTAGAAAATTTTTGCAACTTTGTATTTGCGCTTCAAATATTTTGCGAGTTTATGGTAATCAATACTCCATCCAAGGCTTTTCTGCCCGCCGTAAAATAAGTTCGAAGCATCTATAAAGGCAAAGGTTTTCATGAATCTTCCCCTATCTTTTTACCCGAAACACTTATCCTCAACTGCTCCGATAAATTGGTAAGTTCTGTATAAACTGCTTTAAATTCACCCTTTGCAATTCCCTGACGGGCCTTTGCCGTATCCCAATCACTCGGTAGTTGAAGTTTAAATTCACCCAACTCAACAATCCTTTCCTCTTCCTCAATATCAAAAGTCACAGGTGATTTCTTATTTGGTATTTTTTGGGTGTGAGTCTTATCTCCTAAGTACATTTGAGCAGCGTTTTGTCTTTGACTTCTTCCTTTCACTTCAAAAGGCTCTGATACATCCATTCCAGCTTGCTGACAAAGCCATAAAAAATTCGGAACAGCGGAACTTGCTTGCCTACCACTCATACCATAAATAACTATAAAATTATTATACAGAGTATCCCGATCTAACTTGTTTGCCTCTGGAGACGTCTCAAAAAGCTTAATATACGAATTGCTTACTATGTCCTTAATTGCTTTACATCGTTCTTCTCCTTTTAGTTGCAGTAAAGACATCTTCTCCGTTTTCCGCCCTTCGCTATCAATTATTCCTAAAAATTTTAAGGCGGAAATGGTTAATGAAGCATCACTACCAGAAAACTTTAAATTCTTCAATGTAGATGAAGATATTTGAGGATATGCAGAGGTTGAAAGTGAATCAAAAATAAATTTGATTCTAGTGATCGGCCCATAAGGCGGAACTTGCTTTGAATTTTCTTTATGTTAATTCATGAGTTGTATCATCACATATACGTCCCTAGTTATCAACCATGAGTTTTTGAGTTTGTTTTGAGGACTTAATGGGGACTTTATTTTACTAACTCCTTAAATATCTCCTCCGCGTGAGTTATGGAAATCAAATGACCTTCGTTTGGATACACGGTTAATCTACTTCCCGGAATTTGTTTTTCAAAATACTTCCCCATGACTAAAGGTACGTTCTTGTCACCTGCGCCATACCGTAAAAACACTTTTGCTCTGATTTTTTTCAGATCAAACTCCCAATCTGTTGTGTACAAAACCAAATCACGGGCTGGACCAACAATCCCTTGCCTAAAAGCTTCTTTTGTAATTGTGGTAAATTCCCTCCGGTACTTCTTCGCCAACTTTTGGTCTGAATTTGCCAAAAAGCTCAAATAATAAAACGGATTGCCTAGTTTGGAATGAATATATTGGGTCAATGAACCCGCATACGAGCTTACGGGAAACTTGAAATAACAGGCCCAGGTCATTCTATACAACCAGGGCATTTTACTCAGTAAGTCAGGCATATACATCGGTGCTACACCCACGACAATTCCAACTTTTGTAATCCGGTTTGGAATTTTATACGCACAGGCAGCCGCGTATGACCCTCCACCTGAAACTCCCATAACTGCAAATTTTTTTATGTGCAATGTGTCAGCTAGCTCAAGAACGTCATCAGGATAATCCAATAGTGTTCTGTTTTTTTGGTAATCAGAACGTCCAAATCCTGGCCGGTCTGGAGAAATAATACGAATGTGAAGTTTTTTGGCTATTGTGTGGTAGAAAGCAGAACGCAACCGTGATCCCGGCCAACCGTGCAAGAAAAAAAGTGGTTTACCCTTTAAATCCCCATGCTCGGCATAAGCCAGTTTTCTCCCGTCAGAAAGCGGTATTAATTTATTATTGTTCACAATCATAGGCAGAATTATATCAGCAAAAATATGTTATATGTTTGATTCTCAAACTTCGTCCAGTATAATAAACTCAACTATGCCAAAAATCATCGAACAAAATCCCAAGATTCTCGGTGGGCAGCCGGTCATAAAAGGTACGCGCATACCGGTAGCCCGGATTGTGGCACTTCATATTCAAGGGTATACCATTAAAGACTTTAAGAAAGATTACCCCTACTTAACGCTTGCGAAAAAAGATTTGCAGGAAATATATCGGTTTTACTTGAAACAACTTGCGTAAACAAAAACCCCTCGTCAGGAAGAAATTCCGACTGTTGCTTGACGCTGCCTTTGCAAGCGCCGTTGCATTTCCATACTGAAGAAGAAAGCAAACCTAGCTCATATGGTTCACGATTTTCGCCTGTCACCACAAGTGGAGGACAGGACAATTTATGAGCTGGCATTACGGGAGAATAGATTTGTTTTAACTATAAATTTTAAGGATTTTAGAAAACTGGTTAAACGCGACAAACCTGGCATTATCGGAATCGAATCACAGCTCGCGAACTATGAAATTGACCAAAAAGTAACCAACTTTATTACAAATAAGAATCCGGAAGATTATGTGGGAAAAGCGGTAAGCATTAAGTAGTCAATAAAGTCAGCACCCGATCGCCTGCTTACACTGAGTTTCAGCTTCATCAGGCAAGGTTTCACAGGCAGTACATTGAGCTGCTTTCACTTCTTCATTTATACTTTCATCGTTTTGACTGTTTTCGATTTGTCCCCCACCCGGCAACTGTGTATTTATCGTATCTAAATCAGTAAATTGCATCCCCAAGGGCAGCGCCAACAGTTTTTGATCAACGATCCATGGCTTACATTCATATTCAACTTCACTATTTATATCCACGGTTTTATCCGAAATTCCGGCTGCGCGGGTGCTGAGTTTTTCAATATCAGCTACCGATGCTTTCAGTCCCGTATTTTCGCCCTCAAACCACAGGTAGAGACTCGCCCCATCTGAAATCAAATGCGAAGTCAGATTTGAATCCGCACCGCCCTGGATAAAATCAACTCGCACACTTTGACTTCCGCCATACATAATTCCCGAACTGCCGGACTCTGGATCCTTAAATAAGCACTGTTTATTAGTTGAAAACAATAACAAACTTTTAAGTGATTGCGATGCAGGCTTGGGATTTTCTACTGCTTCGCCCATCACGTTTACCCCGTTATCTTGCGAAGTAGTAACTTTAGATCGCGTATCGGGCGCCGGCGACCGTTGATTGAGAAATAAATACACACCGCCACCCAGAACTCCAAATGCAAATAGTAAACCAACAAGTACGGGGATTTTATTCATGGATGTAGATACTATACTGAAATAACCACCTTGGCAATATCCACTAAAGTTAGAGTTATAGTTGATTCAGATCGGTCTTAATATCAGTATAGAGGATACTGTCGTCGGGAACTGTGGTGTTTTCCAAGTCCTGTTCGATTGCGTCAATTGAGTCAGAATTAGAAACTGGCGGCGGTTCGGTCTGAGTCGTCGGTTGTTCCGGAACAGCTGCTTTATTAAGTTCTTGTTCCATGAGAGCCGGAGAAACTGATGTTAAGGGAGCTTTCCAGATGAGAAAATATGAAATGACCGACACGCCGATGATTGCAAAAATTGCCAACAAGATAAGCAGTAATTTTGAATTTTGTTTCGGCGGCTGGGCCAAAGGCGTATTTGCATTGACGACAACCGGTACCTGAGTCTCAAGATTGACGACTTGGGGTGCTGGTTGATTGGCAGGCTGTTCCATAAATTACGGTGTGGCTCCTTCCCCGGCTTCTGTACCGATTACGGTGCGCAAAGCTTGCGCCGCTGCATGTACAGCTTCACGCGCACTCGTGACAATTTGCCGTACCGCCGCAAGATCTGCTATCAACTCCTGCATTGCCGTCTGGACAACATTTTTTGCCGTGGCTTCATCAGTAATGGTCACCTCATAGGTCTTTGCTGCTTGAGAAGCAACCGCTTCTTTTGCCGTGTTGATCGCGAGAGTGGCCGAAGCAGTTGCTGCGGTCACACTTGAAATATCTTTACCATTTTGCGCAGCACGACTGGCCCGGGTACTTATTTTTGCCAGAATTGCCTCGAGCCGCGTCAGTACCCGCGAAAAATGTGCGGTGATCCGGGTATTGATATTGGCAAGATGCGTTTCAATCCGCTCAAGCGCTGCGAGTTTATGCTCGTCTTTAATTGCCTGCCAACGCTCCCTTGCTGCAGCCCGTTTTTCCTCTACTATCTGCATAACTTCCTGCCGTCTGGCCGAAGCCGAGGCCTTGATTTCTTCCAATCTGTTTGCAGAACCCGTACTCGTCAGACCAAATGCTGGTGACGTGGAAAAAACAAGAATCAATACCACTAAAATAAAATGTCTAAATTCCTTGAACATTCGCATATGATGACATACGGAAAAAAATATGTCAACGTTTTAAATTCCGGGTAAAGAAATCAACGGTGCGTTCCATGGCGGTTGTAAAGCTCGTTCCGGTTATGTTGTGTCCGCCGGAATCATATTCAAAGAGCGTATGCGAAATTGCAGTTTGATTAAGTATTCGCATTAAGTTCCGGCTGTAATCGATACTGACCACCGGATCATCCACCGCATGGTGGACTGCAATTGCGCCTTTGATATCAGAAATGTAATTCGTTCCCGCGACCTGCTGCCAGAATGGGCTCGTTGGACTAAACGTGCCATAAGTATTAAATAATTCCTGCCTGCGGCGCCGGCTTTCTGTCCCTACTTGCGACGGCTGATAGCTGTTATCGCTAATGCTATATTCAGAAAAATCAGAATACGTATAAACAGCTCCTGCCCAGATTGCAATGGCCGGAATCTCCGGCCGGACTGCAAAGGCGCGGAAAATAATATTTCCCGCCATACTGTGTCCCCACAAACCAATTCCCTTTGCATTGACAATAGTACTTGATTCCAATGCAGCTCGGGCATTGAGAACATCAATAATGTAGTCAGCGCTGTAATACGTACCGCCGGGTTCGCCTTCAGATTTGCCATGCCCGCGTAAATCAGGTTTAAAAACTACGAGTTTATTTTTAGCCAGATAATCCACGTATGAAGCATAATTTACCTGGGCCTGATACGAATGCGGCGGAATATATCCATGCACAAACACCACAGCAGGCCAACCATCATGTGGCATATCGCCTTTGGGAATCGTTAACAATCCGTAAATTGTCAAACCATCCGAATCATACTGCGCAATGTATGAAGTATAGGTTTGGGTTTCCGCAACTTTTTGTAGGTTACTTAGATTACTTACGTAATTTCGACTGCGCAAATACGGAATAGTCAGTTCCTGAAACGGAAACGGAAACGGAAACGGACTCGGGGTTGGCGAGACTTTTTTCGCTATTGGTGCTACTTGATTCACCAGCGGCGTGACCGTTTCCCCCTTTTTTGGAACGACCAAAGCGAGTGTGCCGTAAACCACCACAATTCCAACAATTCCTAGTAATCCGATAATTATTTTTTGCGACAGAGAAATTTTATGCATAAGCGTGCAGCGTTTTTGTAGTGTACAGAAAAATGCCGCAAAGATGAAGTCCTCCATTATTATTATTTGCGCAAAGACGGCCTAAGGCGTATACTGCGCGTCATGTCAATCCGTAAAGAAATGTTAGCAGAAATCGGCGCGATCATAATGGATGCCAATACCGAAATTTTAGCCAAATCACCACAAGTTCAGCTGGTAGATGTTAAAAAATATTTACAATCTCATTTGCAAGCCGGCAAGATTCTGGAAAATTCGTCTCTAGACCGGGCGCGCTGGAAAGCCGAAAACGAGTTTTTGACTGGGGCACTCATTCAATGGGATTCAAACAGAAGTCAAGCTTTTTATTATTCACTTTATACTATTTCGAGTGCCCAGTTTCCCCGCGCTGAAGAAACGATTATTGCCGCTGCATACTGTAGCATTGCCCTTGCCGAAGATCCTTTAATTCCCAGCCAAAATCCCGAAGTTTACTCTTATTTAACCAGGCGTGCCCTCGAAGCACTGGGGGAATCACCAAAAAAACCAGAGCTGATGCTGCTTTTACTCCCTTATGCACACGGGATTTTCTACAATGCCAAGCGCTTTTGTCCACAACTATTTAAATCAGTCACGCCTGAAAGTGTCAAATTTGAAAAAGCAGAATTTTTGCAGCGCTTGGGCAAGTTGCAAGACGGTTCAGCTCTTGTTCACTGAAGAGTTTTTTGGCTTATTACACCTTTCGCTCTCCGCCATCTTTCATCCCCTACGCAACAGCTGGAATGTTTAGGTAAAAATCTACTTGAGAAAAATCTCTTGATTCAGTAGGATAACTTCTGGGAGGAAAATTAACCGTATGAAAAATCCAACACTTATTGTGATTACTGTAGTAGTACTTGCTATCCTGGGTATTGGTGCCTATACCATCAGTAGTAGCCAAAAATCTGCACTACAACCTGATCTCAGTACGAAAACTGCTTCGACAGACCTGGTTGAAAATACCACTCAGAATACATCTTTGGCAAATTCCGCTTCCCGTTATGTCGAGTATTCACAGACCGCCCTAAGTCAAGCTGTAGATACCCGCAGAGTTTTATACTTCTACGCGAACTGGTGCCCGACTTGCCGGCCCGCAGATGCGAGTTTCCGGCAAAATGAAAGTCAAATTCCCGAAGACGTGACCCTGATACGAGTTAACTACAACGATACTGATACGGATGCGCAGGAAAAAGCACTGGCGCAAAAATATGGCGTCACCTATCAACACACTTTTATCCAGATTGATGACCAAGGCAATGAGGTTACTATCTGGAACGGTGGCGAGATTGACGAATTGTTAACGAACATCCAATAAACTCATGATTGTACTTATCGCGTTTGCGTTTCTGGCCGGCATCGTTACCATTCTCTCTCCGTGCATTTTGCCACTACTTCCAATTATTTTATCCTCATCAGTGGATACGGATAAACGCCGGCCTTTTGGGATTGTATTCGGGTTTGTTTTGAGTTTTACCTTCTTTACCTTATTTCTGACGACAATTGTGAAACTCAGCGCAGTTCCAGCCGATTCGCTGCGTCTTATATCAATACTTATCTTAATTTTATTTGGACTCAGTCTCGTGGTTTCAAAATTACAGTCGCTCACGCAGCAGTGGCTGAGCAAGCTGACCCGGCTTGCACCAAATACGCAAGCGCGACATGGATTTTTCGGAGGATTGCTGATTGGCAGTTCGCTCGGGCTGCTTTGGACGCCTTGTGTCGGACCAATTCTCGCCTCAGTCATCAGTCTCGCCCTTACCAGCACAGTTACTGTTCAAGCTGCGCTCATAACTTTCGCCTACTCAATTGGTACAGCACTACCGATGTTTGCCATCATGCGTGCCGGAAATACTGCGCTGCAAAAAATCCCCTGGCTACTTAAAAATACGGCAAAAATTCAGAAAGCCTTTGGGATGGTGATGATTCTGGTTGCTATTGTTATCTTTTTCAATTTCGACCGTCGGTTCCAAACCTATATTCTCAATACATTCCCAGAGTATGGAGTTGGCTTAACTCAGTTCGAAGATAATCAAACAGTCAGGGAAGCGCTAAAACAAGTTAATCCGAAACCAATGGATGAAACCGTGATCGGCAAACCCATGTCAGATCTCACGCTTCCCAAAGGCCCACTTGCTCCGGAAATTATTGCCGGCGGCGCGTGGTTTAATACCAGTCCGCTTACATTGTCTCAACTCAAAGGTAAAGTGGTGATTATCGATTTTTGGACATATTCATGTATCAATTGTCAACGCACGTTTCCCTATTTACGGAAATGGTGGAATACCTATAAAGATAAAGGTTTGGTCATCATCGGCATCCATGCACCTGAGTTTGAATTTGAAAAAAATGAGAAGAACGTTATGCAGGCGATCAAAGATTTTCAACTGACCTATCCGATTGTCCAGGATAATGATTTTGCTACTTGGAGAGCGTACAACAACAATTACTGGCCGGCTAAATACTTAATAGATAAAGATGGACTTATTCGTTATACCCATTTTGGCGAAGGAGAATATAACGAAA
>DQGR01000050.1 GCA_003524845.1 Patescibacteria group bacterium | reverse complement strand
AGTTTTTCTCCGGTATTTCCTTTCCATTTTCTCGCCCGGTTAAATGCTTTTCGAAATTGTCGCTCAAGCACTCCGTACATCCGCTTAACTTTTTGTTTCTCGCGAAGTTGTACGCCGAAATCCGAAAGCTTGCGGCGCCCTTTTACGCCATGAGCGCCCGGTATTACGTTTTGCCGGCGCAGCATAGAAGCATGAGATTTGCTGCCTATGGTTTTCAGCCCCAAATCCATTCCTTCACGCCTTGCTAATTTATTTTTTGGTCCTGTATATCGTGCCATATATTTTAAGGATAAGCGTTTAGCGGAAAGCGGAAAGATTGAATAGTAATTTTATAAATACTTTCCCTTTACCGCTTGCCGCTCATCAAATTCTTCTTTTCTTTTTAGGTCTGACGCCGTTGTGCGGCATTGGTGTTACATCGGCAATCATTTTAATTTGCAAACCAGCTGACCGGAGAGCTCTGAGAGCCGGATCTCTACCTGCACCTGGTCCTTTAATATACACTTCAACTTCTTTCAAACCGTACATGATTGCCTTTTTGGCAACCGACTCAACGGCACTGGTTGCGGCAAACGGGGTGGCTTTACGTGCCCCTTTAAATCCAACTGCGCCACTTGAACCCCAACATAGGGTATTTCCTGATTCATCAGTAATCGTCACAATCGTATTATTAAATGTCGCCGTTACGTACACGCGACCTTTTTCGACAATCCTTTTGACTTTTGTTGCCATATCAGGTAGTAGTCCCGCAAATTCTTTATACAATGCTCCAAGTAGCAATGCGGGATCATTACTTGGATAGTTTTATTTTTTCTCAGCCGATGCTCCGGGAGTTGCTATTTTTGCCCGATCGTCTTTCTTAAGCGCGCCTATGGTCATCCGCTTGCCCCGTTTGGTCCGGGCATTAGCCCGAGTGCGCTGGCCTCTGACTGGCAGATTCCGTGTATGCCGAATGCCGCGATAAGCGCCAATTTCTTTGAGGCGTTTAATGTTATTAAGTACCAACCGGTGCAGATTCCCTTCAACCTGGAGCGTCTGCTCTATGATTTTTTGCAACCGGTTTATTTCATCTTCGTTCAGATCTTTTGCCCGTTTGGCAGCATCAATGTTTGCTTCTTTGAGTAAGGCTTTTACATTTGACCGGCCAATTCCATAAATATAGGTAAGCGCTATATCGGTTCGTTTGTGTTCTGGTATGTCAATTCCGGCAATCCGTGTCATATTATCCTTGTCTTTGTTTATGTTTCGGGTTATCGCAAATCACCATCACCCGACCGTTTCGGCGAACTATTTTACACTTGCGACAGCGAACTTTGACTGATGCTTGCACTTTCATACATGTTTATGCCATTCGGCGTCATTTTAACCGATAGGTAATCCTGCCTTTAGTTAAATCATATGGCGTCATTTCCAGTTTCACCCGGTCTCCAGGCAGAATTTGAATAAAATTAATGCGCATCTTGCCTGACAAATGGCACAAAAGAATTCTCCCATCCGGCAGTTTTACCCGAAATAATGTATTCGGAAGCGTCTCAGTAACGATTCCTTCTGTTTCAAATGTTCCTTGATGTGACACTGGCAGCACTCCTTATTTCAAAAGCCAAAAAAACCCAATTCCACTTTTTGAGTGAAAGCGGGCATAAAATACTAATCTGGTCGTTAAGTGGAGTAATTGTACCGCACTTTTGGCTTTGGGTCAATCCTGTAGCCTGCGTAAACGACAGGAGACAAGATACACCACTTCTGCCTTAAAATGGGGTGATAATCCGGGGTGCCGAATCAGTTACCAAGACTGTTTGCTCAAACAGCCCTGATAGACTCCCATCCTTGGTCACCAGCGTCCAGCCGTCACTATTGCCGTACATAATTTCAGGCTGACCTGCTGCGTAAATCACCTCAATTGCGATGGTCATCCCTGCCTGAAGCAGGGGCGTCTTCTCAATTGGCCGCGTCAAAACACCGGGCACCTGGGGGGGTTCATGGAGTTTAGTGCCAATTCCGTGCCCCGCGAGCGACTCAACCACTGAATATCCAGCACCTTCGACTGTCTCTTGAATCGCCTGTGAAATATGCCCAATCCGGTTTCCGGCGATCGCCTTCGTTATGGCTTTTTTAAGCGCTTGTTCACCGGTTCTTAAAAAATTTTCAGCATTATTTTTAATTTTCAATTTTGAATTTTTAATTTGTATTGTCCACGACGTATCGGTATGATACCCCTTGTACAAAAGCCCGACATCAACCCCCACCACATCACCCGTTTGAAACGGGGTGGTGGTCGGTATTCCATGCACTACACCCTCGTTTACCGAAATGCAGGTAGCCCACTGGTAGTTGTTTACGGTCATAAATGAAGGACTGCCACCAACCTGCGCAATCAACTGTTTGGCCAGTTTGTCTACCTCAAGCGGGATGGCTCCCGGTTGCACCGCATCGAGTAATTGATGCAGTATTTGGGAAAGCAATTTGCCACCCTCAACCATAGTTGCGACTTCGTGAGAAGACTTTACATGCTTCATGGTTGGGAGAACTCTTGATGAAGTGTTTCCAGATGGGTAATAAAGTTTTCAATCGTGGATTCGTTAATAATTATGTAATCTGCCATCGCAATCGGACCACCCTTATTAGTTTGTTCAAGTTCGTGAATATCACGATCTTGAGCTTGTTTTTTTGTTAATGGACGTATTGTTCTTTTTTCCAACCGCGCATGTCTTGTCTCAGATTTTGCATATACACAGAGTAGTTTGAGTTGTGGGAACCTTTCTCTTAAATAGAGATACTCTTCCCAGCTATAAAGACCGTCAAGTATTATAAGCGGGTGCTCACTGTATATTTTTTTAATTCGTGGCTCCATTTTAATTGCCATCGCTGCCATACCTAACTCTTCACGGATTTTTCTTCGATACCATTGTTCATTTTGCGGACTTCTCACTTTACCCAGCTCTTTGAGTCCAATATCTGTCTGATCTCCAAATCGCAGCACTGGAATTCCCCTTTTTTTAAAAAAATCGGCGGCGATACTTTTACCCGCTCCAGGCATCCCCACAATCGCGACAATTTTTGGTAAATTATTCATTCCTTTATTCTCGCCAGAATGGCCGTGTTAACTTCTTCAATCGACTGTTCACCATTTACTTCAACTAGCCGATTCTTTGACCGGTAATATTCGAGTACGGGTTTGGTGATATCATGAAAAATTTGGATCCGCTTGCGAATCGCCTGCAGCGTATTATCTTCCCGAACCCCTTCTTCAATCCGGCCGCTTAACCGCCACAAGGCTTCTTTATCTGATACTTTAAGATAAATTACATGGTCAACTCCATTTTTAAATGCCTCAGCTTGTCCGGTCGTGCGCGGAAACCCATCGAGAATATAACCGCTTTTATATTCCGACTTGGATAAGTAGTCTTCGATAATCGGTACCGTTTTTTCATCCGGGATCAAAAATCCGGCGTTCAAGGTTTCTTTCACATACCTACCCCAGGTGGTTTTTTCCTTGGCCATTTCCCGGAAAATATGACCCGATGAGAGATAGGGAATTTTAAGTTGTTCAGACAACATGTTGCCCTGGGTAGATTTTCCTGATCCTTGAATTCCGATAAGAATTAGTTTCATAGTAAATAAACCTCCCTAAT
>DQGR01000091.1 GCA_003524845.1 Patescibacteria group bacterium | reverse complement strand
GTCGTTTTCCCACTCCCCAACTCTCCGGATAAAGTGAGAATGGTTGCTTGTCCAGGTTGCACCGATACTGCCTCCCTACTTTTGATTAAAGAATGGCCAACTTTTTCGCCAAAGCTTTGAGTGGCTTCGGCGCTGGTGGTAATAATTTCCATAAACTTATGGCAGCTAACGAAATTCCCATTGTGTCGATGATTACATCCCGGAAGGCGCCTTCGCGGGTTGGTACAAACATCTGGTGCACCTCATCCGTCATGCCATACGTGACGGCAATCAGCAATGCATTATACCGGTTTTGCCAAAGGGGTGCCGGATAGGTGTTTTTCAGAGAACGAAATAACAGTACATACAGAATCGCGTACTCAACAACATGCAAAGTTTTAAAAAACAGAAATTGCACTACTTGTGTATCTGAAACTTTGACACTCGCCCGGGAAGACAGGAAAAAAATCAGCGACATCCAGAATACTGTTGGTAACCAGTAGAGAAGTGTTTTCATCTGTTTAATTATATCGTTACGACTTAATTTTTAACAACATTCGAGGTTTCAGCTTAAAGCTTAGCTTTTCTGAAAGCTAAGCTTTTTTATCATTCGTAACTAATCCACGGTTTTTTACTCGTAATCGGTATGCCCAGTACCCGCTGGCGCCGGAAATCGTTCCTCCAATAATAATTACTACTATTCCGGCGGCAACCGGGGCAGAACTTTCTGAAGCTGGTGGTGCAGGTTGAGTTGTCAGTTGCGTAATTGGCGAAGCTAACTCCATAGTCCCTAATACTTCTTCACTCGGCTGTGGCGAAGGAGAACTTCGCTTTGGAGAGGCTTTTGGAGTTGGTTTTGATGATGGTGAACTGGTTGGGACAGGACTCGGCATAACAGATGGGCTCACACTCGGCATGGAAGTTGGTGAGATGTTTGGTGTCGGATCAGGACTGGATTTAATAGCCGAATTTTTGCTGCCTTTACTACTACTTTCCAGTAAGTGAAAACTGCCGTCTTTGTCCGGATTGCGGCCAAAGGTCAAACCATTTCCATAATTAATGTCAAATAAAAATGAATCTATCTGAGTCCCATTTGGATCAAAGAGGCTAACTGTGTCGCCGGTATTGTTTAACCACGGCGTAACTCCATCGATAAACGGGTACTGAATATTACTGATGTTTAATTCGCTGAGTAATTTCTTTTGCCCTTTATTATCCTGTAAATAGTAGCCTTTAATATATTCTGCACTTTCACTCGCATTATAAAATTCTACCCATTCTGGATCGGAAAACGGACTGAATTCATTGATTACCACTTGGGCAAAAGAGTGAGAAATAAAAAACAGTGGAAGAGTTAAAAACAAAACAAAAATAACGAAAAACGAATGCACGCGTCTATTTGTCATCCCGACCGCAGTGGACATAAAACTAACTCTGCTTGTTTTGATGAGTTATATTCCCCTGCCCGCATTGCTATGCAAAGCGTTGCAGGCGGGTCGACTTCGCTCGGAATGACACGGTAAACAAATTCTTACTGGACATGCAAATAAAAACTAATCACTCCATCACCATGGTCAATGTATTTAATGTTAATAATCGAAGACCCGCCGCACTGTTGTTTGGAAGAGTAAAGCGTCCCATCTTTGGGAGCGCGGATCACGCTTGAAGTATGTGAATACATATCAATGCCGGTATGAATCCCGCCGCTATAGGCATAACGCCAGGAATAGGGCGTCTGTCCGTAGTGCTGGGTTACCAGAACATCGCCTTCGAGCGGCCATTCCCAACTTCCCGAACCAATGGTGGTCGAGCCTCCCCCATTCTGATCGTCTTGTACTGTTCGTGACTTGAGGTACCCCCCGGGATTAACCCACTGATTATCTTTCCGGACTTCAAAGTGCAAATGCGCGCCGGTTGAACAACCCGGATAACCGCTGTTGCCAACCAGAGCAATTGGATCACCCTGTTTAACCGGACCCTCTTTTACCCCACTGACAAGTGCTGCTTCAATTGCCTGTTTTTCAGCCAAAGCTTGTTGCAACATTTTCTGGTAGGTGGATTCATCATTTTTGGTTTGTTCAAGCAGCGCCTGTTTTTGTTTCTTCTGTTCCTCAAGTTTCTTTTGCTGGGCTTCAAGTTGCACTTTCAAGTTTTCCTGTTCCTGCTTTTTCTCTTCCCGCAATTGTTTTTGCTCGCTATAGGTATCTTTGGTAATTTGCACGTCAGTCATCACCTTTTGATCATGTTCCTGGACAATTTGAATGTATTTGGCGCGGTTGACGAGATCCGTAATTCCATTGGAAGACAGCAGTAACGTCAAATGGGAAATCCGGTTAACTTTGTAGGCTGCCACAATCCGGTTGAGCAAAAGTTCTGAAAGTTTGGAAAGGGTGATCTCAAGCTTTTCAATTTTTTGCGTCAACCCTTCGATCTGTTCACCGAGCTCGGCAATTTTTGTTTCGGTGGTCACCACTTCTTTTTCAAGCAGCGTGATGTTACTATCCATCGATTTTATCTCGGAGTTGAGCGTTTTAGTTTTGGTCTGGGCATCGGTAATTTTTTGTTTTAAATCTTCAATCTTGTTCTCAATATCGTCAAATTCGCCGCCAATCCCAAAGTGCTCATGCCCGGGATGGGCCGCAACCGGCAAAACAGAATTTAATACCAATACGATAATCGCGGTGATAATGAGGAATTTTTTCATAGGTGAACTTTCCTTCACCTTAGCGCAAATAGCGAAGAAGCGCAAGCGAGCTCGCAAAAACACCGAGCAGCATGCCAACACTTAACAGTGCGCCCAAAAACGCCGCGTAAAATAAGTTAGGGACCGGGAAAAGCGGAATCCCGACAAAAAGAGTTTGTAAAAATTGGCTACTATATATAAGCAGGCCTACGTTCCCGGCCCAACCAATGAGCGCGCCAATCATGCCGTATAAGGCACCTTCAAGAATGAATGGTCCCCGAATATACCAGGGCGATGCGCCAACCAGCTGCAAAATTTCGATTTCTTTGCGCTTGAGCGCAATCTTCATGCTGATCACGGTAATTATGGTAAACAGCGTCACAAACCCGAGGAAAACTACCAATAGAATACCGAGTGTACGAATGGTATTGGTCCAGGCAAGCAGTAAATCTACCACTTCCTGCTGGTACACTACTTCTTCAATCCCTGACTCGGATTTCAGACTGTCAGCCAACTCCCGTAAATACTCAATTTTTTCAGCGCTCACCTCAAGTGAAGCGGGTAAAATATCCGCCGAAACCATCTCCAGAAGCAACGGGTCTTTTTGAAATTGCTGTTTATAAATCTCAAGCGCTTCATCCTTTGAAATATATTTAACCGCGGCCACTTTTTCGTTATTTTTGAGTGTATCTTCAAGAGCGGTAATATCCTCTTCTGACTTTTCGTCAGTAAAAAACACCGTAATCTGCGGTTTTTGTTCAAAGTAGTTGAGGACCACTGAAGATCCGATGGACAAAAGCACAAATAATCCGCCGACGAGAAACGTCAGCGTCATCACTGAAATTGCGGCAAATGCCTGATAGGGCGAACGGCGGATATGTTTCCAGGTGTTTCGGCGGATACTCATCGATATTTCCCCTTTTTCTCGTCTTTGACGAGCTTGCCTTTTTCAAGCGCAATCACCCGTTTTTGCATGCTGTTGACAACATCAGCGTTGTGGGTAGCCATAATCACGGTGGTCCCGAGCTGATTGATTTCTTTAATAATTTTTAGAATTTCCCAAGCAGTGGTCGGGTCGAGGTTGCCCGTCGGCTCGTCCGCAAGCAGCACCTTTGGTCCGCCGATAATTGCCCGGGCAATTGCAGCGCGTTGCAGTTCACCGGCCGAAAGTTGGGTGGGAAACAAAAAGAGTTTATCTTCCAGATTTACGAGCTTTACCACTTCTTTCACCTTGCGGTCAATCTCCGGCTTTCCTTTGCCCAATATTTCCAGTGCGATGGCGACATTTTCATACACCGTGCGATCGGCGAGGATTTTAAAATCCTGAAAAATCATCCCGATTTTCTGCCTGAGCTCCGGAATTTTTGAGCGCGGGAGTCGAGTCACATCCTGTGAATCAATATGGATTTTTCCGCTTGTAGGCAGTAAATCCCGGATCAGTAGGCGTAGCAATGTCGTCTTGCCGGCGCCTGAGTTCCCAACCAGAAACAGAAATTCGCCGCTTTCAACGGTAAAATTTATGTCGCTCAGCGCAATTGATTTTGCGCTGTAACGTTTTGATACGTCAGTAAACGAAATGAGCATGCAGTACTACCCTTTCTCATTTTTTAATACGCGTGGTCTCAAGTTCATTGATCCTGCTTTCCATGCGAGTTTCTTCCTGGACACCAAGTTCAGTAAGCGCACGAGATAAATTCCGTTCGCTACTTATGCTGGTCACGCGGGAAAACAGAAAACCAAGCAGCATAAAACTAACAAAGCTGACCAGTAAAATCCGCAGTAAATATGATCGCGGCCGGCGTTCTACCTGTTTTTCCCATTGGAACAGCCGCTTGAAAACTCGCATACGCTTACATTACTTCAAGTTTGCACACATCCATAAACCAGCCGGCTTTTTCAGATGCAAATGTTTCACCAGTCACGCGCACTTTTTTCCCGACATATTCATCCAAAGTCACGACTGAGGAAACTAAATAAATATTTTGCGAGATTCCACCAGGCCGTTCCAGATGATGTGAACCAACACCGTCTTCTGTGCCACTTTCTTTTAAATCACCTTCGCCGGTGTCTTTACAGTTAGCACTCACCACCCCCACTACTTTTGGCAAGCCTTCAGCTGTGGTTCCGCCACCGGTGACATTAACTGCGGTCTTCGTACCTTTATTCTGCGCCAGTACATATCCGGTCACTCCTCCGGAAAAAACAATCGCCAGGGCTAGAATTATGAGCGGTAAACTGGCGGTTAACTTTGTTTGCTTCTTCATAGGTTTTCCATCAAGATTATGGATAATTGACTTTTGTGCAGTTGCAACCGTTTTTTTCAGTTCGCTTTGCATGGTTTTTACTCCTGTTTCTGCCATATTCCCCCTTTATGCGCTTATAAAATAGTACTGATAATTGCTAAGTTTTGCAAGTCAGAAATCGTTCCTTTGCCGAAGCAGCTGCAGTTTTAATTCCCCCACTCTTTGACGACCCAGGCAAAGTCCAGTGAGTTGTTCTTGGAGTCCTGGTTGGTGTCACAGGAGAAGGTAGTACAGGTTGAGAGTAACCAGTTAGAAATAAGAAGTTCTGCATCAACTTCATTTACTTGTCCACTCTGATCAAAATCTCCTGTGGCAAAGGGAGACGGACTGGGAACATTTGAAGGTTGCGGTGAAATCGAGGGAGCAGCTTCACAGGTTTCGGCAGTGTAAGCTTTTAGTGT
>DQGR01000095.1 GCA_003524845.1 Patescibacteria group bacterium | reverse complement strand
GAGAGTCAGGAAGGTCCCTGGTTCAGAACACCCAAGACCGGAAGAATAACGGATGTCTTTACCCCCGGAAGATTCTACAGGTTTGTTTGGGGGGTGTTTGGGAGAGGCAAGCCGGCGGTATCGCCTGCTCTGGGTATGGGCTGGCAAGGCCGGGCCTTGCCAGCAGTTGGTTTAACAAGTAATCCAGTCTTTGCTTTTGCAACGGCTAACAATTCATTTCAAAACTTCAAAATCCGTAGACGCCACATCAGGTGGGTGGGGAATGTAAGCTTAATTGTTTTGTTGCTTACCACAATGCTTCTGACAGGTCTTGCGCCATTTGTGCCTGCTTCTTCTTATGCAACGCAACCGGAAATTAAAACAGTGAAGTCTGCAAATAGCCAAAAGGATGAACCCACTGAGCCTGAGTCAATAGAAGAAATAACGACACCTGTGGCAGTTCGTTTTGAGGCAGGAAACGGTGAGATGTTGGAGATGATTTTCCATCGTGATCCCAGAGTAAGAATCAAGCTGGGCGAAAAAGAGCTTGATATCACGACACAAGAAATTCAGGGTGTGGGTCGTGCAAATCCTGTGCGGAGTTTATTTGTTGACAAGAAAGAAGTCAGGTACGAAGAGATAGTGCCCGGAGTAGATTTAGTTTACCGTCTGCACAGGAAAGGCTTTAGCGAAGAGTTTGTTATCAAACGGCCTTTAAGATTTAACGGTGTCAAGCAAAAGGTGACAGCAAAAGAATTGGAGATTATAGGTCCGACTCCCGGTACATTTGAGATTTACGACAAAAGCGGGAGGGAAGTGTTTCGGTTTGGGTCGGCCTTTTTGGCTGAAAAGGAAGATTTGGTAAAGAAGTCAACCGATGTTTCCTTAACAATTAACAAAAAAATTGAAGGGTATGAGTTAGTAAAAACTATTGGGGAAGCCGGCAAAATCTGGCTTGCCGCCGCTGAAAGAATCTATCCGGTTATTTTGGATCCTCCGGTGACGATTGTGGGATCAGGGTATGCCAACGGGACGGCGGATTACGGAGGAATACAGCGCAAGCTTGTTTTTATGGAGACAAGAGATCGGTACTATGCAGTGGCGAATGTGAGTTCCAGTATTCAACTCTGGATTTCAGATGACAATACCGGAAGTGCCTGGACTCAGCTGGCTGATATTGACGACGATAACGACGATCATGATCCGACAATTGTCAAAGACGGCGATAATTTTTGGATTGCCTGGAACGACCAAAGCAATGATAACCCCCAATTCCGGCGGATTACCACAGATGCCAGCTCCGAGACGTACGAGGCGGTTTGCACCGGTCCGGACATGGGAGCGGTTGGGGCTATAGACGTTAACGCTTTTGGGGTTGCCAGTACCTATCTGTATTTTTATAGTGATAATGATCCCGATGTATACAGGATAACCAAAAGTGAATATCCGGGAAGTTGTGAGTCGACTGATTTTACCTCAATCACTAATACTACTGACGGTCCAATAGCCGGAGGCGAAGGAGCGTTCCAGGTGACGACAGGAGACGAACTTCATGCCATTTGGAGAACCACATCCGGCATACGCCATGGAATTTACAGCGGTTCGGCGTGGAATACCTCCGCCCCGTTTACCGTTAATTCGTTTAACAGCGACGAGTTTTCGGTAGTCAAAGATTCCAGCAATAATTTGTATGTAAGCGCCGAAGCTGCCGCGGGCGAGGTGCACGTTTATAAATGCAGTGCCACTTGTACCGGAACCTGGAGCGATTTGGGGACTGCCATGCTGGATACGGATTGTGCCTCCGGTTATACTGATGTAACCATGAATAGCTTAACTTATGATTCAACCAACGACGATTTGATTTTATTTGCCATAGCTACCGACGCTACGAACGAACGTGCCTGTTTCCGCGCGTCGAGCGACATGGGTTCGAATTGGGAATCAACAACCTGGGATTTAGGGTACGTTAGTGCAGATTTGAATTACCTAAGCTCAATCCACACGGTCGCTGATCCAACTAAAGCCGCGATTACCATACGAAATGCTGCCACTTACTCGTTTGCCACCGTGCCTGAAAAAAGTCTATTTTTGCTATTTTCCCTGCCGTTTCTTTCTGCTATATTAGGGGAGTTAAAGAAAAGAAAATTATGAAGAAAATTTTTATTGCCGTTTTTGTTGTCAGTCTTTTGATAAATTTGGCTTTGGGGTTTAAAAGTCTTTATCCAAAAAGGGAAACAAAAGACGAAGAAATGACTCAACAGTTTCCATATTTGGCTAAGAGAATTTTTATTGAGCAGCCAAACGATGTGATTATTAACTTTATCCCATTGAGAAGTAATATCAGAGAGTATATTGCCGGTAAAAAGGATAAAATTGGCTTTTATTTTGAATATTTGCCTACAGGTATAGGTGTTGGCGTAAATGACAGGGAATTATTTTTTAGAGCTTCTCTTATCAAAGTACCGACTGTGATGAGTGCCTATGAACTGATTGAGCAAGGCATGCTTGGCAAAGGGGATGAGCTGATAATTGAAGAGCATCACCTTGACAAAACCTACGGCTCTTTATGGAAAAGGGGTGCCGCAAGCAAAGTCACGGTGGAGGAGGCAATTCGCCTGGCGATTATTGAGTCAGATAATACCGCCTATGAGGTTTTAAGTGAGAAAGTAAACGACCTTCTTAATGCGGACGTAGGAAAAGAGAAAGACGTTGATGATGTTTATGATTATTTAGATATTCCAACAGATAGTGATGGTTTAACTCAAGATATAACGCCAAGAAATTATTCCTCAATTTTGCGGAGCTTATTTTTTTCTGCATTCCTTTCCTACAATGACTCAAACGAGCTTCTTTGGCTTTTGAGCCAATCCAACTACACCGAAGGGATCGCCAAGCCTCTTTTGGGCAAAGTTCAAGTGGCTCATAAGTTTGGCATTCGCAACCTTGAGCCGGATGAAAGTCTTACCGTTCATTCTGATTGCGGAGTTATTTACTACCCAAAGCGGCCTTATCTTCTTTGTGTTATGGTTGGGTCCGGCGATAAAGAGATAACTGGTAAATACATGCAGGAGATATCGGATATTGTCTATAAGTTTATTTCCACCGCAAAGGGCGGTAATTAATGTCTCAAAAGCAAACCTTTTTATACATCTTTTTAATCCTTGTGCTGGTTTTGATGGCAATGCCCTTTATCACAACATTTAATGATGTGCTAACGCGTATTGTGATGAGTTTAGATGCGTATCGATTCATTCAGAATTACATTATTCCTTGGGAGGTGCGGATGGTAGGGGTTATTTTATATCCATTCGGGTTTAAGCCGCAAATTATGGGAGAGTATTTGGCGATTGGTGAAAAGAACCCATTTTTAATTGAGATTGCCTGGAATTGTGTTGGCTGGCAATCGCTACTTTTCTTTCTTTTGACCGGTTGGATCGGGTTTCAGGGTGATCGCTATACGAATTGGTCGAAAGTGAAGGCTTGGATAATCGGCTTCTTGGGAACTTTTTTAGTCAATTTGCTTCGAATCGCGGTAGTTGCTCTCATTGCTTATTACTTTGGGCAGAATGTAGCGATTTACTTTCATGATTACGGTTCAACACTTGCAGTGATTGGATGGTTGTTTGTGTTTTGGTGGTTCTCGTATTCTTTCATCCTTGAAACTAAGGATAATTAAGGTCTATGATGGTTAATGAAGGTAGATTAAGGGGTAAGGGAGAATTTTTCTCCTAATAAACCGTAATTAACCCTACTAAACCTTACTCAACCTTACAAACCGAATGGCGCAACTCCGGGGCAAGGGCTTAGTTACTCTTTCGTGCTAGTTGACAAACGAGCCAGTTCTGAATTATCATAATATTATGAAAAAACTGAA
>DQGR01000070.1 GCA_003524845.1 Patescibacteria group bacterium | reverse complement strand
TTTTCCAGAAATGCATAGTCGGCGAGGTATTCCTGCGCCTGATCGGTTTTATTGACGACCAGAATTTTGGGTGCGCTCAGTTTTCGCACCAGTCCCAAGGTTCTATTTTCTTCCTGATCTCGTTTACGGGTCGGGTCAATTATATATACCACCACATCAGCTTGACCCTGGATTGCTTGAGTTGCTTCCTCGTTAATTGCTGCGCCCAGTTGATCTTCGACTTTGGCAAATACNNAGATTATTAAGTAACGTCGATTTACCCGTATTGGGTCTGCCAACCAGCAGGACAACTCCAGCTTTTTTCATGCATTGATTGTATCACAGGGCTTGGTTTTTTCGTGCGTTACACAGAAAATTCTGGTAGCATACTTATACACAGATTCTTGTGAAAAGTGGGGTACATAGCATGCAAAATCCGACAAAACAACCGTTTAACTTTACGTACATTGGCGTGATCGGAATTCTACTGGTACTTCTATTTCTATCCGCGCAACCTTAAAAGACTCTTTGGACAGGGCAGGTTTTTTTGTATGCAGACATATAACTGCTATATATTGTATAATCTTTGGGCGCATGACTCTTTCTGCTAAAAAATTAATCTTCGCATTACTTGGTTTGTGGCTATTTGTTTTATTTTTTGCTTCGGCAACATTCGCACAAACTGCGGCAAAACGCGTATATATCGCCAACGACGACCACACTGATTATGTGTGGACTGCTGATGAGGCCACGTACCGTCAGGCATTTCTGGAAATGTTTGATTACTATTTAAATTTGGCTGATACCACTGCAAACGAATCCGCACAATTCCAAAGCCGGTTTAACGCCGATGGCAGTTTGTGGATGTGGACATATGAAAAAAATCGGACTGCCGCTGAATTTCAACGGCTGATTAACCGGATTAAAGACGGCCATATTACCGTTCCTCTCAATGCCATCGTTACCTTAGTTGGTGGACAGCCGGCAGAAGCAGTATTACGCGGTATGTATTACCCGGGCCTGATTGAACGCCGATTTAACCTCAGGTTTCCGATGGTCATATCTATGGAAAACCAGACGTTACCGTTTGGCGTGGGGGCTTTGTGGGCAGGCGCAGGTGCAAAATATAGCTGGAAAGGCGTGTGCGGCTGTGCCTCACACGTGTCGTCAATCGGGGGAGTGCGGCCGTATGAAATTTACTGGTGGCAGGCATTTGACGGAAGTCGGATCCTGACCAAGTGGTATTCATTTGAAAGTAATCAGTCACTCGGGGGTTACAGTGAGGCACGAAATCCCTCTACTGCAATTGACCGGCTTGATGCAAAACTGGGAACCAGTCGCTACCCGTTTCAGGTAGGGGGCGCATTTGGTAAAGGTCTGGACGACTTGAAAACTTTGACTAATGAATTTGTGACTATCGCCAAAAATCGAAACACTTCTGCTCGCTCGGTCACGGTTTCCAATGAAATTGATTTTTTCCAGGATTTTGAAACAAATTATGGCGCAACTACTCCGACTTATGCAGCCAGCTTCGGTAATGAATGGGAACTCTACGCCGCTTCGATGCAGGAAGTGACCGCACGGGTGCGTAGACAAATAGAAAACTTACGCAGCGCCGAAGGCTTGGCTACACTGGTAAGCCTGGTAAACCCTGCATTTATGGACGGTCGCGCAGCCGCCCGCGACCTCGCATTTTTAAATATTGGTTTATTTTGGGATCACGACTGGACTGCTGATGGACCAATTTCAAAAACTACCCGGGCCAACTGGCAAAAACGTGTGGCAACTGAAATAGAAACGTATGGAAATTCGTTATTTTCTGATGCAAAGACCGCTTTCGGAACTCTCATTCGAAAATCTGGCAGCAACACCCGTTTTTATGCCTTTAATCCCTTAAGCTGGGTGCGCACTGATCTGGCAGATTTTCCATTTACCAGTACCAGTCCGATGCATGTCGTTGATATCTCAACCGGGCAGGAAGCGCCTTCACAACTGGTGACTGTTGGTGGGCAACAGTATTTGCGGGTTCTTGCAGAAAATGTGCCGTCAGTCGGATATAAAGTATTTGAAGTCCGTTCCGGTGCCGGACAGACATTTCCGTCAGCTGCCACCGCCACTACAAATACACTCGAAAATAATCTCTACAAAATTACGCTGGCTGATCGGGGTGCAATTACCAGTCTGATTGATAAAACAAACGCAAACCGGGAGTTTGTGCAAGTCGTCAGTGGGCGGGCGATCAATGACCTGGGAACTGGAACCGGGACGTTGCAAATTGTAAATTCCGGGCCGGTGTCAGTGACATTGCGGGCGACCTCAGCAAGTCCGTTAACGCACACTTCAGAGATTACCCTGTTTCGAACTGTTCCCCGGATTGATATTCGCAATGAAATCACCCAAAACTTTGGGGGTACTTTTACCTGGGGATTTGGCTATAACCTGAGTAGTCCTGATGTGCGGCATGAAGAAATTGGCGCCATCATTCGGGCTAAACTCCTGGCCCAGGGTGGACAGTATGCGCCCACTCACGCGCGTTATGACTGGTTAACTTTAAACCATTTTGCTGATATGAGTTCAGGTGCGGTTGGCATTACACTTTCAAATGCTGATACGTCATTTATGAAACTAGGTAATAGTACAAATACGACTCTTGATACTACCACGCCATTACTTTCTCCATTGGCTGGCGGGCAAGTTGACGGGAGTGCCTTAGGAATTCTAAATCAGGGCGGCGATACCAGATTTTTACAACGGTTTGCGCTGCAAACACACACGGCGTTTGATCAAACAGACGCCATGAAGTTTTCCCTGGAACATCAAAATCCTTTGGTGACCGGAAGTATCACTGGTGGTACTGTGTACCCGGAAAATAACTATTCACTGCTGACGATATCAGATCCCAATGTTTTACTGTGGGCGCTCAAGCCCGCAGAAGAGGGAATTGCGCAAGGCATGATTGCCCGGACCTGGAATGTGGCTGAGAGTGCCAAAAATTACACGCTAAACTTCTCAAACCGGACGATTACTTCGGCCAAAAATACGACGCATATTGAAACTGACTTGTCTGATGCGTCCTTAACTAGTGGTGTACTTAATGCTAACGCCAACCGGCAGCAAATGAAAACTTACCGTTTGTTTACCACGGCCGCAACTAATCCATCTCCTTCTCCCAGCCCTAGTGTCTCGCCGTCGCCAGTACCCGGAGATGTGAATCAGGA
>DQGR01000044.1 GCA_003524845.1 Patescibacteria group bacterium | reverse complement strand
TGCCATGAGCATGGGATAACTAAAAAGACCCACATTAATATCATCCTCCATTACGTCTTTTTGCAACTTATCTTTATAGGCATGAGCTCGTTTGAGTAAACCCAGTGGCGTAACGTTATTTAAAATACTTTGCAACTCAGCATGCATCGGTACGTCAGACTGACGGAAAAACACCACGTTGGGATTGTCAAAACCAACCAGGGCAATTTCGTTTATAATCAGCGCCTCGGTATTTTTTTGTAACTGGTCTTTATTCTGCACGGTAGTCAGCGCGTGTAAATCCGCAAACATCAGAAAACACTCGTAACTGGTTGCGAGATCAATAAACTGTTTAACGGCACCCAGATAATTACCAATATGTAAATTGCCGTCGCCTGATGGTGTAATCCCTGACAAAATTCGTTTCATAATTTTCTCCCTTCGTAATTATACAAGATTTAGCGCTAGCGATATTGTTTTCTGCCATTTTTAGTGATTTGGACTAATGTATCACCGTTGTCATCATACCCAAAATCCACCCAACAAAATTTTTCTTGATCGGTAAGCAAGAGAATAATCTTCTCCTTGTGATCTTTACAAATCTGCGCTGGATAACTGAATAGCAATGACTGCTTGCCTTTAATATAACTTCTTCGGGTACGCATTTCCGATTTTACATTGAGCACAAATTGCGTCAGCGATTCGGGCAATACAACTTCCCGGAACCTTTCGCTCCTTCTGGAACATTTTTCAATTGACATAATAGTTTTAAAATTTTTACGGTATTTACACCTGGTGTCTCCCGACTTCTCTAGAAAAAGCCGGAGTACTGTCTAATAAATTCAGCGGCGCTCTTTACTGAACCCAAGAATCATCCCACTCGCAGCAAGCGCCAATCCACCTAACATGCCTAAACCATCCCGTAACCCGCGCGCGTGGGCTTCGGGATCAACTGCAACTTCAGCAAATCTCGGCTCGCGTTCTGCGTAATACTGCTGCAAAATTTGCAGTTTTTGTTCTTGCCTTTCTTGATCACGCACCACGTCTTGGCAATATGCCCCCGTTTCACCTCCTTTCCACCAAAAAAACCCTTACAAATTCTCTAGTCTAAATAACTAGAAAACTTACAAGGGCTTTGAGTTGTGAACTCACAACTACTAAGCGGTACCACCTTGTCTTTTGTCGCCTTATAAACTAAAAATGCTCTCAAATTGAGAGCACATCAGTTCACAAGGAAACCTCGTTGCTGACGTACTCCGTCCCGTTTGTGGGGATGACATACGTTAATGTATTTAACGGTTCATCTTCCGTCTCCGCCTTCCCTGTGCTCACAAAGTACGGTGGAGCCCCTCCCCTGACTTTGCCAAAGGCTTCGTCAAGGTAAACCGGTTCCAACCTTCCGGCTCATCGGGTGTAATTAAATTGTAGATACCAGTATAGCAAACTCTGTCAAGATTGAGGCTGGACTAGACTCTTCAAGTCATAATTTCTAAACGTCTTTGCTTGTAAAAAAATGAGTGAAGCGCGTATAAACTGAAATAGACAACACTAATTATAGTCGGAAAAAAATAGCGGTAGGTCAAATACGGTACGATAATCAGTCCCAGATACGCGGCAATTGCAGAGGCAAACATCAGTAAATCAATTTGGCGCGGCTTTTTTTCTTTGAGAAAAACCCAATACGCACCGATAAATCCCAAAATCGTAAAGAGTAACCACCACCGGTGCCGGACCAGTTCTGACACTAAACCAAGGTGTAATTCTATCAACTCATATCCAAGAAATTGCGCCGTTTCCATTGGCGTGTACTCGAGAGTTTTGAATCCAAAGTCACTTTGCAAATATATCCAGGAGTCATACAGACTCGGGTATTTCATGAGTGTATTGAAAATAAGAAACAAAACTGTAATTCCGATTGTCGGAACAACTAAATTTTTTATTGGCTTAACCTCAACTGCTTTTGCCTTGAATAGTTTTGCACTGAAAAATAATATGAGTACGGTTGCACTCATTAACACACTCTGTTCCCGATTAAACATCGAAATGATAATCGCAAACAGATACAAAATAAGTAGAGAACGGCTGGGATTTTGGAGATATTTAATTATTAAATATATTTGTAACATCCAGAAACCGGCGCCAATCGTATCAGTCAGAAAATACGTCGACCAATCAAGGAATGGGTAAAAACTCACAAACAATGCAGTTCCAAAACTGGTCCAGAACCAATCAAAGCGCAATCTGAATAATAAATACGTGAGCCAAATGCACCCAAAAAAACCCATAAATGTCGGTACCAAAAACGCTACATACTCGTTGTGAGCCAGCAGATTAATGAGTACTGCAGCAAAGGGATACAGCGGCCGGCGAATATAGCGGCTGAGTGAATACTGGTACTTATCCAGGTTGAAAAAAAGATTTTGTTCAATTTCACCCAATTTTTCTTTATTGAGCTGTAACAGAATTTTAGCCCGCGCAGTTTCAAAACTATCACCCTGCATTTCGTAAAAAATATGTTTATAGAAATAACTGTCTGACATGTACGCTGATTTATGCCGCAGGAGCAGCATAAACTCCAGACTGGCAATAACAAGTAACACAATCAGAGGTAAAAAATGGAACGACTGTTTGCGGTTTGGATGAATCAGCTTCATTAAGTATTTTGTGTAAATTGCATTTTCAATACGTTAAAATAACTTGTGTCTTTTTTCGAGCTGTGTGCCATCAGGAAATGTCTGTTGCCAGAGGCGTGGATACTGGTCAACCGGAAAATTAGTCAACCATTTCTTCTGACGATCAGAATATTGACCTGGTTCAACAATCAGATACAGGTATTGTCCAGCCGGTTTAATTTTATCTGTGATTCGCTTTAACTGCAGATCTTTTTTTTGGACATAGAGCGGTTGATTGGGCAAATAACTGAATTCAGCTGGCAAATATCCATAGTGACTCACTCCATAGTGTAAAAACAAATACTGGTAAGGATAGTCATATATGGCCGGTGAATACGTATAGACCTTAAATCCATCTCCGCTACTGTCTTTATAAATAAGGTCGACAATAGCTTTTTGAGTTTTGAAAATGCTACCGCTCTTCTGCTCAGCAACAAAACCATTTTTCCAGGAATTGTAAAAACGTAAGGGCTGCAGGTTATGCCAGCCAATTACCACCAGAATTAGGCTGAGGAAAATCCGTAATTTTTTCTTTTCCCACAGCGCGCCCAGAATAATCGCCGTCCACAAAAGGTAAATCATCACCACCCCGTCCAGATAAAAAATCTTAAATTGTGGGGGGAATAGCGTAAACACGATCCATAAAGACAAGAGGTATAAACCGCTCGCCTGCAATAGGGCTTTGAAAAATGGTTTAATGGACAATTTTCGAGTGACGAAAAAAGAAAGCAGCAGAAAAATGGCTGCCAGAAATGGAGACGACCGAACAATACTCAGCTGGTAAGTGGTAAAAAGCATCACCGGCCGATCAAGCAGCCGCTCGGGAAACGGTAAGATATCACCCAAACTTTTACTGGTACCACTCAGATATACAAATACTCCTCTGGTTTGTAAAAAATCGTGTTTAAAATCAAACACTATCTGGGGCAGAAACGGCAGACCAAATACAATAATAGCTAAAAGAATTGTTTTTGCGTTAAGTAGGTTTTTCTTGTGTGGCGTTACCAATAGAATAACCGGAAGTGAGGCCAGGGAAAAAACTGAAACTACTGGTTCGGCATGGAACATCAGCGCAATGCAGAAAATCGCAATAAAAAAGTGTTTCCGGCTGCCGCTTTTGAGCATATGCGCAAAGGTATATATCAATACCACAGTCAGTAGCGGCAGAAGATGTTGTGCAAACGCATATCCAGTTAGCAAATGAATTGCCGGGGAAATAAACGTCAGGATGAGGAAAAAATAGGCAGTTGCTTTGTGATGTTTATACAAATAAAGCGTCCCGAGCAGTCCTGCGCCAAATACTACAAACGCATTAAATAGCGTAGTCATCACCGGATCTCCATTTGCTGCCAGATATGGTACAGTCAGCAACCAGAGCCATACTGGTCCAAAAAATACTCCCTCAAGACTTCCCGGTGGTCCAATAAGCGTAGGCACCAGAAAATCCACTTGATTTTTGACCCAAAGGAGGTCTCGTGCTTGATCAAAAGTAAAGAAAAAAATGCCGGAAAGTATGGGAACTAGACTGATCAGTAATCCTGTAACTACCGCAAGACTCGTTAAAAGTGGATACAGCAGTTTATTCATGAAATGATCATACCGAATTCATTAGTGTAATACCAAACAAAAACAAATATCCCATATAATTTGGTTTTTCTTCAATCAAATCCAGTTTGCATCAGTAACTCTATTTCTCTATATTGAGTATCGGCGACTATGCAGGCAAAAATTTCTCTTCTCTTGCAAATCCTGAAAAAGGACATCACCTTACTTACCTGTCTCATCGTTGTCTATACGGCAATTTTTGGCACGCTTGCCGTTGTCAGACACTACCGGTTTGAATCACAAGGTTGGGACCTGGGTTTTTATGAACAAACTATCTGGAAATATGCGCACGGAGAAATCGCCCGCAGTTCTTTCTCGGGAAAACTGGATCTGGCTGATCGCTTTCGGCCGGCAATGCTGTTGTTTGTGATTCCCTATGCGCTGGTACCCACAACCGAAACGTTATTAATTTTACAAGCGCTGGTGATAGCGCTTGCCTGCTTTCCGCTTTTTTATCTGGCCAAGAAAATCACCCGCCACCGGAATTTTAGCCTGATTGTGTGTCTAGCCTATCTGTTTTTTATCGGCACGCAAAGTTTGTTACTAAATGACTTTCATGAAGTTTGTCTTTTACCACTTGCTTTAATCGGTTTATTGTATTTTCTGGAAACCAACAAATTTCGGGCGGCATCCGTAATGCTTATTTTAACCTTGATGGTTCGCGAGTACGTGGGTTTTTTAGTTGTGGCAATTGGGGTGTCTGCCTTACTAACTCACAAACCACGTCTGTTTGCTTTTCTTATGATAGCAATCGGCGCTATCTGGTCTCTGGTGGTTATTCAAGTGATTATGCCCGCACTTGGTCAGAATATGTTTAGTGGATTTTTGGGTGGTCAGGCCTCATTTACAACAGAACTCATCCAACTGATTACCCATCCGTTGCATACTATTTCGCTACTACTTACGCCGGTAACCAAACTGAAAACCATGTTTGTTTCCTTTGCTGCATTTGGTTTTTTGCCGGTTCTGTATCCTCCACTCCTCGTGCCAATTGCCATGCAATTGGCGCTGCGTTTTCTTGACCTTACCCATCCGTACCGCTGGACCCTTTATTTTCAATATTCCGCTGATTTGGCCGGACTCATGGCAATTGGCGCCATCTATGGCAGCAAACAATTATTACTGTTTATTAAAAAGATAAGAATAATTTCCTATACCACAATCGCCTGTTTGCTTTTCGCAATCACCATCTTTGAACAGCTCTTTTTGTCAGTGCCGCTTAAACTTCTCATCCAACCAAACTATTTTGTTACTGAAGCGTATATGGAAAATAACCAGGCGCTGTTGCAACTGATTCCGCCTGACACCTCAGTTGCCACGCAAAATAGCCTGGCAGCGCATCTGTCCCGCCGCGACCATCTTTATCTACTTCCGGATACCAAAAACGCCGATTATGTCATGTTTGATCTGCATCCAAACCAATCAGCGTACAATTTTTCAGGCAGAACTCCGGAAGAAATACGTGAGCTAATGGACGGGTTATTAGCTAATAAAGAATATCTGCTGGTAGCGCAACAAGGCGATGCGTATGTACTAAAAAGTAAATAAATATTGCTCGGTCTTTTTGCTTACTTTGAGCAGTTCGACTTCGCTCACTGTAAACTTGCCGAATGTGTTGTGGGGGTTATTTATCCTGAGCTTACCGAAGGACAGGCCTACCCGCCCCTGCCTCGCCGGCAGGCAGGTTTGGCGGGAAATTAGAACCTGTTTCCTCTACAGCAACCGTTAACCCTATCACCTCTGTGGATACATTAAGGCAAAACCGTGTTTACAACATGTTTACAATACTATGCTTGTTGTTTACAATAACTTGACAATAAGGATAAAATCGTTTATAATGCGTTTATATGCTCAAGCCTACCGAAATCATCCTTAAATTAGCCTCGGAAAAAGACAGCATTACTACGGCCGAAATAACCCAGAAGTTGGGTAATATTTCACGGCAAGCTGCAAGTCGACACCTGCGCAACCTGGTAAAACAAGGACTGCTGGTAAAACGTGGTCGGACTATTGGATCCCATTATATTCTTGCCAAAAAAGCTGCGCTTCTACCTTCAGATCAAGTCAAAACACGGCTACTAAGGCAAAACTTAGAAGAGCACAAGACTTTTACCACGCTTCGAGATCAGGCACCGTTTATACGGGAACTTAAGGATAATGTAAATAGTATTCTGTTCTATGCTTTTTCTGAAATGCTTAATAATGCAATTGAGCATTCGCAGTCAAAGTGGGTTAATGTTGAAATAAATCGTGATACGACAAATCTGCGTTTCATTATTTCTGACTTCGGTATTGGAGTTTTCAGAAATGTTATGCGGACTCGTCATTTAAAATCAGAGCTTGAAGCGATTCAAGATTTATTAAAGGGAAAAACGACTACCGCTCCCCATTCTCATTCGGGCGAAGGAATTTTCTTTACCTCTAAAGTCGCAGATATATTTACTCTGGATAGCTTTGGTTATAGGTTGCGGGTAGACAATCTTATAAACGACGTCTTCATAGAAAAACCTAAAAGCATTAATCGAGGTACTCGTGTGGAATTCACTATTGCGCTCAATTCAAATCGACATCTTAACGATGTCTTCAGCAGATTCGTGGTTGATCCAACAGAACCTGGTTTTAATAAAACAGAAATAAAAGTTCGTCTTTTTGTTGTAGGGAATGTTTATATATCCCGTTCCCAAGCGCGAAGAATTTTATCAGGGCTTGAAAAATATGAGTCAGTTATATTCGACTTTGATAAAGTCACGACAGTTGGTCAGGCTTTTGCTGATGAAATTTTTCGAGTATTTAAAAACTCTCATTCGAAAATTTATCTGGAAGCAATAAATATGACTGAACCGGTAAAATTCATGGTAGAAAGAGCGCAGGAAATCTCACGCACGACAGTGTAACTTAAATAGAATAGCGCCTTACAACGCTCTAATTACTCAAGTTCTGATTTGTTCTTGATACCTTGGTTGCGGGGGTTACAGGCCTGCCCGCCTCTGGCAGGAAATCAGAACCTATTTTCTAAGTAGCCTTAAGAATTCGTCTACTGTTAAGATTAGCTCGCTTGACTTGAGATTTGAGAAGAAACCTGGCTACTTCTTTGTGTAGAGGAATTGAAAGCGTAGGAAATCCAGCTTTTTGCAGTATAGCATGATCTCCAGATGTGTGAACATGGTTATACCCAGATTTGACAAATGCCTTAACTGCTTCTTTTCCAGAAATATTTGTAAGTTTTGGCATACGTGAGAGAGGTTATGCCGAAGCTATGGATAAAGAAATATTGATTACTTCTCGAGAAAGTGATTTATTTGAATCAGGTTTTTCTAACGCTTCCATATAGGCTTTAATCGCCTTCTTTGCATTTGTTAACGCTTCTTCTTTAGTCTTTCCCTGACTCATGCAACCATACAGATTCACCACATCAGCCACATACCCCTTGTAGGCTTTATCATAAGTTAAATCGATAAGGTAAGAAAGGTTCTTTGTCATATATTTACTCCAAAACTATAGGTAGTATATCACAAAAAATAGGGGTTACAGGCCTGCCCGCCGAATCCGCCAGCTGGCGGAGAAGGTGAGAAATCAGAACCTATTTTATTGCGGGCATAACAACTTGAGAAACGACTGCTTTGACAAATTGATGACTAAGACTATTACCATCTGCATCTAAATAATGTAAGCATGAATAGTTTCCATCGTACATATGTTCTATACCTGGGTACCGCGCCCTTCGTCAAGAATCATCTGACTTCTGTCTTTTATCAACCCATTTGGTAAAGAATGCATTTATGTCGCCATCAATGACCTCTAAAACGTATGGACCATACGTCCAAAAAATAAAGGCTTCGAACCCATCTAATGATGGTGGAACATGAGATTTGTACTCTGGATGTCGAATCATTGCCAGAGCAAACTGGTAACAAGCGGGTGCGTTACTATGTGTTAAAAGTCGAGAAACATGAGGTTCACCTTGAACCCACCCCGGATTAAAATTTTCTGATACTTCAATCGCATTAGCAACTTCTTCTCGTTGCGGCTCAGATAAGCATGCAACTACATCCCTTAAATTACCCATTTTGTCTGCGTATCCTCCACCCCGAAAACTGGCTACTTTAGTATGTGTTTCAAACCATGCTTTTATTTCTGTATCAGAATAAGGCGGCGTATCATTTAGCCAATTATGACCTAAGAAATCCATTCCCCTAGCAAGTCCGCTTGTTTTACTAACTGATTGCGCCCTTATAAAGCAGACTGCAAATCTTTATCTATAATTTGTTTGCGAAGCACTGCTTGATCATTAGCAAGTGCAGTAAATATTGTAGTTAACGCGTCAGTAGTATAATCCCACTCTTTAGGGATAATCATTTGTATGCGACCCATTGAAACTTCTTTGCCAATATCACTCATACCAATAAATGCAAATGGAGCCTTGTTAGGCTCCAAATTCCCTTGGTTGCGGGGGTTACATGAAATCAGAACCTATTATCTTTACAAATAGTTCTCAAAAAGTGCTTTATGAAATACATAAAGACCCAGCTGTGTTGGTTTGAATTTTACAATATTTTTGTCCCAATGATATTTTTTATTGGTTTCCTCCATAACTTCTACACAACCTAATTGTAATAGATTTCTATCAAAGAGAATGAGACGGATATGAAACAGTAAATCATGCTCAGGATCGTAAGGATCGTGGATATAAGGAGAAAGTTGGAAATAATCCCGCAGCGAAAAACAGAATTGTTTGTAATCTTGCCATATTTCTCCTTTCTTAAGCAGTGCAGCCCACATATCTTTTTGCACCTGTTGTAATTTTTCTGCAAAATAATTAAAAAAAACCTTGACCATTTTTCGACAAATACAAAAATCCATTTCGAGGATATGTTAAATTCATAACTTCTGCAATGATTTTTGATTTGTGTTAAAAACTGAAGCTCTTCTTCACGCCGTAAGTGCCAACCATACTTTTTATATTCCTCCATTCGTTCCTGTTGCTTAAACTGTTGTAGCAAATTTTCTATATCGGAAAGGGAAATATTACCTGTTGCAGTGCGTTTTATGGGCTGTTTCACTAAACGATTAAGAAACAACATAAAATCATGAAAAAAGGGAATAGTATATGGATCTATATTCGGAATTGAAGGAATTGGAGCTATATCCATGGCTTAGGCAATAAACTCTAAATAGTTTTTAGGTGTAATGAATGAAAACATTGCATTTGGATAGGTTATCTTCCATTCTTTTGGGGCTTGTAGTTGCCGCTTCTCAGACCATTTACTTTCATATCCAAACAATTTACCCTGATGCTCTTCTACAATATCTATTTCTTGTTGACTGTATGTCCTCCAGAAATACATATTTGCATATTTATTTGTATAAGATCGGTATTTCAAACGTTCTATAAAAACAAAATTTTCCCACAGTTGACCTGCATCCATACGCAAATCGAGAGAATTATATTGTTGAATAATTCCATTTCTAATGCCATTATCAAAAAAATAATATTTGGCTTTGCTGGTTACTTCATTTCTCAAATTGCTGCTGTAACCGGTAAGACTTTTTATAACAAACCCTTTTTCTAAAAGATCTAAGTAACGGGCTACCGTTTTAACATCAATATTGACACTATTTGCAATTTCATTGAAAGATACTTGACTACCCACTTGAAACGCAAGCAGCTTGAGAATTGAAAGTAGTGTTTGAGAGCCTTTGATATTTTCAAGTGTCAAAATATCTTTGAGTAGATAAGAATTTACGAGTTCTTCAAGAATAGAAATTTTCTCTTTTTGTGAAGTTGCGGTAATTACTTCTGGGTAGGAACCATAAATAAGATAGTCAGGCAATTTTTGTTTAAGTTCAAAATGATTGTATGTCTTTTGTAATAATTCCTGCTGAGCAATTGGATACAAAGTCAAGGTCGTCTTGCGTCCCGTGAGTGGCTCTCCTACCTGACCTGAAAGCTCGAATGAAGAAGACCCAGTGGCAATAATACGTAGGTTTGGTTTCTGATCCACCAGGATTTTGAGCGCCATACCTACATTGGGAATATTTTGTGCTTCATCTAACACTAACAGCTCATATCCCTCGACGTATGGAAGAATCTGAGAAAAATCCTGTGAACTAAGCGTGTGTTGCGTCCGGATATTATCTCCTGAATCTAATTTGTATTTCCACTGCGTTGTTTTGAGATATTGCTCAACGATGGTGGTTTTACCCACACGTCGGGGCCCATAAATAACGAGTACTTTACCAGACTCTATATACTTTTCAAGATTAGAATATATACGAGGAAGAAGCATAAATGTATGGTATTACAACTCCATAAATTTGTCAAATTTTATGGAGTTTATGTCGTCAAAATTTTGACCAGCATGAGCTAATAAATATGATTTAGGTTTCTACAACAACCTATTTATATATATGTTGCGGGGCCGGGAGTCGCNNCGCGCCCGGCCTAGGAGATTATGCTTACTGTTGCTCCAATTGCTTGGAGTGTCGGACTATATCATCCCCGCCAATCATTAAAATTGTTAATGAAGGCGGGGTTCGGCGTATAGTCTCTACGGACTCGCTCCGCCAACCCTTCAAACTTTATGAAGGCGGAGATTGCCTCGGTATTGTCCTTTAATACTCATGGGATTTCACCGATACAGCCGAATTTGCAACTAGTAATTTCGTACTAGTGGGCCCATCTTTGAGCCTCCTGTGCAACTCTACACTACCCCGCGTGAGATAAACAGTATAACAGAGCTGGCGCCTAGCTTCAACGTTTGGTAAAATAAACTTCGTGTCTGCTTCGACGGACAATGCCAGCGTAGCTCAGTGGTAGTAGCACATACTTCATAAGTATGGGGTCGCAGGTCCGATCCCTGCCGCTGG
>DQGR01000037.1 GCA_003524845.1 Patescibacteria group bacterium | reverse complement strand
GATCCCTCGACGGAGTTTATCCCGATAAAATCGGGACTCGGGATGACAATGTGATTACTATTAACGACTTTGCTCAGATTGAGCAGCGGGTTGGTAAGGTGGTAGCCGCTCAAAATGTGGAAGGCAGTGAAAAATTAATCCGGTTAACCGTTGATTTCGGCCCCGCACCAGATGGTGCAGGGTTAAGAACAATTTTCACCGGGGTCAGGCCATTTGGGTATACACCTGAGTTTTTCCAGGATAAACAGTTTTTCTTTGTGGTTAACCTCGCGCCGCGCCGGATGATGAACGAATTTTCCCAGGGGATGATTCTGGCAGTGGATGGGTTAGAGTTGACCGGAGAGCATGGAGCGGCAAAACCGCTTTTTGTTTCAGCCGAAGGGATGCCGATTGGCGCTAGAATACGATAATTTGACAAGTAGTGTATAATTATCCGAAATTAGTTTACTATAAGCTTTATGAGTGAAATTCCTGGTCAACACATCGAAGAAACTAGAGCTGGTTGGCTGATTGTGCGGGGTACCTCCTCAATTGACTTAAAGGCACTTAAAAACCCGCAAACAATGGATCGAACTCACTATATTGGCTTACCGGCCAATCAGATTGATGTACTAAGCGGGAGAGGCCAAATGTTAGGCATTGTTGAAAGTTATCCGCGCTATGATGTTGATTACGTCGGCCCCGGCACTTGGTATTTGGATGAATTAGGTGTTCAAGGCGAAGTCAGTATAAGTGATAGCGATTCACGTATGACGTATGAAATTAAGAGAACGCCATCATATATTGAAGAAGATCCATTAGTTGCTCGTTTTTATACTGTTAAAGAATTAGATAATGAAGGTGAACCAATAAGAGAGCGTATTGTAAAATGGTCCATGCGTAACCTAAAAATCCGAGTGCCGCACAATGGAACTATCCGCATCGGTTCTCGAGAAGTTGCCATAATTACTCAAGATCAATTGCAAGTTCTTCCTCCTGCACATTGGAGTTGAGCAACGATCGAAGTAAATTTCTGGAAAATTCCCTTTAGTCCCTTGCCAAACTACGTAAATTCGGGCATAGTAAACTTATGCCTGATGATATTTTTGCAGAACTGCATGACAATCAGACCCCACCCCTTTACCGTTGGTTTAATGGTCATGCTTGGGTGGAATCAAAAAATGGCCATTACAAAGACGTAGTATCACCAATTGATCATACGGTACTTGGAAAATTTCCAGTGGTGACGACTGCCGAGATTGACGACGCAATAGCCCGAGCACACGGAGCACAGCGCCTCTGGGCTAGAGTAGAAATTACCAAACGCGGCAAAGTGTTGCGACTTGCGGCTGACTGGATTCGGGAACACGAGCCACTACTTACCACCTTATTAATTAAAGAAATTGGTAAGCCCGCAGATGAAGCCAAGGATGAGATTGTGCGTAGTGCTGACATGCTGGATTATTACACCCACGAAGCCTTGCATGTGGGTGGTGAACAATTGCCTTCTGATGCGTTTCCCGGCTATGACCAGAGTAAAATTTCGATTATTGAACGAGTGCCACAGGGAGTGGTTTTGGCCATTTCCCCTTTTAACTATCCGGTAAATTTGTCAGTTTCAAAGCTTGCTCCAGCCCTCATGATGGGTAATGCGGTCATTTTCAAGCCGCCGACCAATGGCGCACTCTCTGCTCTTTACCTGACCCAAATATTTCGCAAAGCTGGTGTGCCTGATGATTTACTGGTGACGGTGACCGGCGGCGGCGAGGATATTGGTGATTATTTGGTAGGTCATCCGGGTATCAACATGATTACGTTTACCGGTTCGTCACAAGTAGGTAAATCTGCTGCAAAAATTGCCGGCATGATTCCGCTACTTTTTGAATGCGGCGGCAATAATGCGGCGCTCGTTATTAATGGCTGCGATATTGAAACCACAGCACTTGAAATTGTCAAAGGCGCGTATTCATTTGCCGGCCAGCGCTGTACCGCAATCAAATATGTTTTGGGATTAGATAGCGATCTGGATAAAGTCTTGCCACGGGTGGTAGCGCTCACTCAGGAAAAAATTAAAATGGGGGATCCGCGTGATCCGGGGACCAAAAGTGTCGGACCTTTAATCACCGAATCAGCTGCCAAAGAAGTTGAAGCGCGAATTGTCGCAGCTCAACAGGCCGGCGCTAAAATTGTCTTAGGTGGTAAACGGCAGGGAAATTACATTGAGCCAACTATTTTGGATCACGTGACTATGGATATGGAAATTGTGCGGATTGAAACCTTTGGACCTGTCGTATCCTTTGTTAGAGTTAAATCAATTGAAGAAGCAATAGATCTCATTAACCGCTCCACGTATGGCTTACAAGCCGCTATTTACACGTGTGACGAAGGCCTCGGGATTAAACTTGCCGGTGAGCTTGATGTGGGTACGGTTTGGATCAATAATAAACCGCAGCGCGGCCCGGACCATTTTCCATTTTTAGGAACTAAAGGTTCAGGAGTGGGAGTACAGGGGATTAAATACTCGCTGGAGGCCATGACCCGCTTGAAGCCAATTATCATCAACAAACCCGGTTGACAATTTCTCTCCGGGTATGTCATGCTGAAATTATTCCATGGAACTATTCATTACCTACCTGCTCATTTGTTCGCTGTCGTTTTACCTGTTTCACCTGTCGTAGGATGCTGCGGGATAGAATTGGGTAAGTTGTTCCTGCAGAAATCCAAACGCGAGAAAACGCGCATTTATTTCTTCAGCGCTAATTTTATCTGCTTTCCACAACTTTGATAACTGTGCAATCGTTTCCCAGACTTCATACGGATAAATCACCCATTTATCTGTTTTGGTAACAAAAAAGTCGGGTTTGTAGATCGCATGGGGTTTGTAGTGGAGTGCGGCAGTGGTGATCTGTTCTTTCTCAGCACCCAGCTCAGATACGTATACCAGTGCCCGTTCAAAAGTTTTCCCAGTATCGCAGACGTCGTCAACGAGAAGCACCCGTTTGCCCTCAAGCGTAGTAGTTCCCACACCAAAAGTAATTTGTGGCAAAGTTTGCTGTCTGAGGTCTTTATAGCTTTGGATGGTAAAGGTGGCAATTGGTAGACTTAGACTATCAGATAGAAGTTGCGACAAAGTGAGTCCTCCCCGGGCAATGGCCACAATGAGATCAAGCGGACGACTACTTACGCGTATTTGTTTACTTAAAACAAACGCCTGCGTACAAAAATCAGACCAGGAAACGTTCAGAAATTTACTCCGCCAGTTAGTAGACATAGTGAGAATTTTACCATTCCAGCTTGACGTTTGCCACGAGCTGCCTATAATACATATATGGTACCGCAGCCAAAAACACTTAAATACAGCAGTATTGCCATTTCAAGTCCTCCTGGTGCCGGCCGCTCAACGCTCCTTCGTAATCTTAAACCAATGCTTGCGCCGCTTGGCTGGGAAATGTTTTCCGGTGGCGACTGGTCGCGCAGGTTTGCAATTGAAGCCGGGAGCCATGATTCCAAAGACCAGACACATCATAAAGCTACTGATTACAGTGACGAGATTGACCGGCAGATTGATTTAAAGATACGGGAAAAGTTAAGCGACCCCAATACCCATGTGGCAGTAGAATCCTGGATTGCTGGTTGGAATATGCGCGGGCTCAAACACGTGCTCAAAGTACTCCTGATGTGTGATGGCGCGCTGCGGATTGACCGGATTGTGAACCGCGATAATATCTCAGTTGAGGTGGCTAAAAAACACCTTAAAGAACGGGAAGATGCAAACTTAACTAAATGGCAACGCATGTATGGAGTCAGTAATTTCTGGGAACCGAAATATTATGATTTGGTGATTAACACCTACTCACACGGACCGACTGAAACGCTTGATATCGTGTTGCAGGCGCTCGGTTACTATAACGGTAACCATTAAATTGCCTTGATTATGATTCCCACCCGGCAACAATGTTTGTTTTTATTTGATCGTTACAGCTTACCTTCGCAAAAACGGATTCATGTGGAAGCGGTGGCCAGGCTGGCCTTATTTTTGGCCGGAAAACTCAAAACTCAATCCGCCAGCCGGCGGACAAATCCCAAAATAGACGAACAACTATTAGAGGCTGCCACACTCCTCCATGATATTGATAAAAACATTCCACGTAGGGAAGGGGAGCGACATCCAGACACCGCAGTTAGAGTTCTTAAGGAACTGGGCTACGATGAGATAGCCGGCATTATTGCCAGGCATTCGTTACATTGTATTTTGGACCCTAAAATTACACCAGAGAGTTGGGAAGCTAAAATTCTCTTCCTGGCTGACAAAATGACCAAGTATGAAGTAATTGGAGTGGATCGTCGGTTCAAATTGTGGTATCGTGAGAACTTACCACCGGCAGCTGTAGCTGAACTGAAAGCCTGCTATCCTCTCGTGAAAACACTCGAACAGGAACTATTTACTGCCGCTGGTATCACTGTTTTCGATATCGAACAGGAATTTGCAAATAATCACTAAAGCCTGATACATACGGTTTGCGCTTTGTAAATTGATGCGTTTTGTTAAATGATAAGAGAAAGGTTTGCGCGTATGAAAGCATTTTTAATTGCGCTTGGGGGCATCGGATTTTTTTTGATGTTTAGCCTCGCCTTGGCGCAGGAAACCGCGCCTGCAAGCCCCGCGCCCTCACCGGTTGACTACGCGCTGCCATACCCGGGGATTTTGCCGGACAATCCACTCTTTTTTCTCAAGCGCTTACGAGACCTGATTCTAATCCAGCTCATTTCCAATCCGGTGCGGAAGGCCGAGTTTCACCAGCTGTTGGCTGACAAATACCACAGCATGGGGGAGGTTTTGCTTGAGAAAGGCAAAGCTGAAATAGCTATTTCGACATTTACCAAAGGCACCCAGTTTGACGCTGATACCCGGAAGTATCTATCCCAAATCCCGGCTGAGAATATGGCACAACTTAACCAACTGACTGATCGATTTAGCCAGTCATTGACTAAACATATCGAGGTGTTGACCCGGAGCCAGGAAAAATTCTCCGGCGAAAACTTAACCACTTTGCAAACTAGTATTACTTCTTTAACTGAACTGCAAAAAGGGCTGTAACCACAAATATCTTTTTATTAAAAATCCTATAACTTATTCTAAGATTTAGAAACTGACTTGAGTTTAGCTATAGGTTATGTCTTTAACAGGCGATCATAATTTAACCATACTTATGGGATATAAACGAAAATATGAAGTAATTTGTTGCTCAGTTTAAAACTGACGAAATATGTTATAATGTTATACAACTTATATAATTTTGATAAAAGCCATGCCACGCTCGACCCGATTTATTGCTATCAAATGATCCACTTTGTAGTCTTGTTCTCCTTCAATTAGTGTCATATATTTCTTCTTGACCCTACAGATAGTGTTTTTTTTACCAGCGAACAGAAAACAGCGATCAGTAAACAGAATAAAGAATAATATGTTTTTTATTTTTACTGATTTCTGATTACTGATCTCTGATTGCTGTTATGAAGTGTCCATTTTGTTTGCACGAGACATCTGAAGTAGTTGAGACGCGGGACAGCGATGATTTATCACTGACGCGTAGGCGTCGAGAATGCATTAAATGCGGGAAGCGCTTCACGACCTACGAGCGGATTGAGATGGTGCCGCTAACGGTATTGAAGAAGAATGGATCGCGGGAGGCATTTGACCGGGAGAAGTTGCTGCGCGGCATATTTAAATCAGTTGAGAAAACGACCGTCGGACATGAACAAGTAACGATGATTGTCGATGAGATTGAACGGGAACTGCGGAGCGCCAACTCAGTTGAGATTGAGAGCCGGAAAATTGGCGATTTGGTAGCGCGCAAGCTAAAACAACTGGATAAAGTCGCGTACATCAGATTTGCCAGTGTGTTTAAACGCTTTGT
>DQGR01000018.1 GCA_003524845.1 Patescibacteria group bacterium | reverse complement strand
ATGTTGAATTTAGAAGATTCCTACGAATGTCGATTACTTCTGTAGAAGAAGTAGCTACTGGCTTGTACATCGCACTTGACCAAAATTACATCACCCAAAAACAATTCGAGGACTTGTACCAAGAAGCAATTAATCTCGTAGCCAGAATCAACGCTCTTGTTAAAAGCCTGTCAAGCAGTAGACCGTAGTCAGTAGTCTGTAGTCTCCTCATTTAAAGTGCTTAGGCCCGCAGTCCAACTAAAAAGTGGACGAGGACCGCAAGCTTGGCTTATATTGGAAGTAGCCCCCTCACCATCATTTGGTGAGGGGTAGAGTTTCAGTCAAATGGCCGCAGAATCTGACCAACCACAAGAAGATCTCGAGCGATCAACCGAAGCAGTAGTAACATACGGCCCCGAAGCCGTCGGGCGGGTCCGTAAAGTAACCACATGGGTCGCAGGCAAGGCAATTGATGGAACAGCCAAAGCAGTTGAATATACCGGTAAAGCAATACAGTACGCGGGGAAAGGTGTCCAGTTTACAGGTACCGGAATATCGGCAGCCGGTACGGGGATTGCCTCATCATTAGGAGCCATTCCTTTTGTTGGTATACCGTTTAGAGTACTCGGTATGGGCATTAATGGTGCCGGGAAAGGCGTCCAGTTTGCCGGGAAAGGAATCGAGGTTTTGGGGAAGGGGGTTGAGTCTGCAGGGAAAGGACTTGGGAAACTCAAACAGGGCTTCAATAACTTAGGTGGACTTCTTAAATCCGGGAAAAATATTGCCCAATTGTCAAAACTTGCCGGCGGCCCGGTTGGCTGGGCTATGCTTGCCACGAAATTCATACCATATTTCGATAAGATCAAAAACTTCGCAAAAAAAGCCGCTCTGGTGGCCGGAGGGTACCTTTTTTATCTACTTCTGAAATTTCTTGCTCCAATAATCAAAATTATCGTCTTCATAGCCAAGTATCTCGTGCCTGTAGTTAAGTTCCTTGCTCCGATAGTTGCTCCAGTTGCCAAATTGTTTGCGCCTGTGGCCAAATTCATCTATGCAACCCAAATTGCTCCGGTACTCAAGATTCTTGCTCCAGTTGCCAAATTGTTTGCGCCATTAGTCGTTCCGGTGGCTAAATTTTTTGCTCCGGCAATCGTTCCTGCAGCCAAAATCTTCTACGCAACCCAGATTGCGCCAACAGTTAAGACCCTTACCCTAGCCGCTAAGGTCGGCGCTCCAGTCGCTAAGGCTGCTGCTCCTTACGTCGCTCCGGCAGCCAAAGTTATCTACGCAACCCAGATCGCCCCATGGGTCGAAATCCTCGGCCCAGTAGGCAAGTTTCTCGCTCCGGTAGGCAAATTCTTTACAACCAAGATTGTCATTCCACAAATCGAATCTTATGCTTTACAAGCCAAATTCTTTGCCACCAAAGTTCTTCCCACCACAATTCATTTTGCCACTCATCCGTGGGAAATTATCACCAAACCGCTTGCCCAGGGATGGAGCTGGGGCAAAGGCGCTTTTAATACGGTTACCGGCGGGCCGATTGAAGTTGGTGGGGGAATCCCCGGGGCAATCAGCGGAGGTGTGTCTGCGGTCGGAAGTGCCGTAAGCAGTGTTGCTGCTACCATCTGGAATGGGGCAGTCGGTGCGGTAGGAGCAGGATTTGGCGGGCTGGCAAGCGGGCTTAACTTTGTCGTTGGAGGCTTAACGAGCGTTGGCTTGCCGGCGAGCGCGGCGATGATTCCGGTTGTCGGCGGAGTCGGGGCGATCGCAGTCGGTGGGACTTTAGTCGGGATCGTAACGGCAACCTCTTTCTTTTCACCCCAGCAGGACTTTGTCATCGGCGGGACAGGAGATAATGAAATTTATACAATTTCCAAAACCGCAAGCGATGGTCATTTCGATATTGACGAAATACCGCAAGAACTCACTTATACTATTAAATTAACTGCTAAAACAGAGTTAAGTAATATCAGCGTTACTGACAAAATTGAAGTTCGCAGAAAAGACGGCATAAGTTTTACAATCAACAAGGACACCGAAGACAAATTGATCAACCCCCCTTGCGGCGGTATCCAAACGCTTGCTTCAGGTTCTGACTGGACTTGCCAGTTTAAAATCGGCGTAGATAGTCTAACCTATTTTAAAAATTCAGTAATTACAAACACCGTTACTATCACCGCCGGCAAACTAGGTTCAGCGCCGGTTACCGACACTGCATTTTCCGTAACTACCGTCGGTAGCCCCCCGGTTGGTTGTCCAAACGGCTGGCCGACAAAACAGGGAAGTATTACTCAAGGCTCACAAGGTCCTGCAAGCCATGCAAAGCTTTATCTACCTGGATTGGATGGCTTACCTGAATCAGCTATTGATATTGGCGGCGCGACCACACACGGTACACCTGCATACGCCACCTTCGCCGGCCAAGTCACAAATGCTGTTAATTCCGCATCAGACGAAGGTTATGGCACATATGTAGACATTGCTGCAACTTGCAACGGTACCTACTTTGTTGCCCGATGGGCACATCTAAAATACAACAGTATTGACTCTGCGATAACACTTGGAAGCACCATTACTTTTGGTCAGTTTATTGGAGAAGTGGATAATACTGGATGGTCTGAAGGCGACCACTTACACTATTCACTTTTTTTCTTAGATATAGAAACTTATATTCCAGAGGTTCCGAAAGATTTGAACTGCGAGGTAGGTACTAGTATTCCTTGTAATGTTAGTTGGCCTTAAAATGACTAATTTAACAACAACAGCACAATCACTAAAAAAAATAGCTCCTTTTTTAATCTTTGGACTAATTGTTTTTATCCTTATAGGTGCCATCATTTATCGATTAACAAACAAGCCCAAAGCGACACCACCTTCGGCTGTCAATCCTCCAGAAATTATCCAGAATCCTTCTCAAGAACAACCGCGCTCCTTCGATTTTTCTAATATCCAA
>DQGR01000062.1 GCA_003524845.1 Patescibacteria group bacterium | reverse complement strand
AATTCCATTTGCGCACCCAGTTTCTCTGCATCCTCCCGTTTCATTTCAACACGGATAACTGGTAACTTCTCGTGAATTTTTTGATTAACTAATGCTTCTACCTTTTTCTTTTCTTCATCAGTTAAGGCGCGGTTAAAGTTAAAATCTATGCGTAACCTCTCAGCCGTAATATTACTGCCCCGTTGTTTAATAGTTGGATCAACTGTTTTTTGCAAAGCTGCCAGCAATAAATGATGAGCAGTATGTAATCTGGTAGTTTCAGTGCTTTGGTCAACCAGTCCGCCCTTAAACATGCCTTTGGCTGCAGAACGCGATAATTCCTGATGTTTTTTAAATTCACTTTCAAATTCGCCTTTCTCAACTTTCTGTCCGCGCTCCCGCGCAATTTCTTCAGTCATTTCCCACGGGAATCCATATGATTCATAAAGTTTAAAGGCAAAAGTCCCTGACAACTGTGGAACTTTTTGAATTTCATTAAGTCCCCTTCTTAAAGAATTTTCAAACTTTTTAATTTCTTCGAATACCACATCTGATATCCACACTTCGTCATGTTTCTCTTTATATTCAAAGTAACCTGATCCCTCGTACAAACCAACTATTTTTGCGGTCAAAGAGTGAATGAGCGCTAGATCAACGTTATCTGATAAATTTCGAAGTTTTAAAGCTGCCCTACGAATCAGTTTGCGTAAAACATATCCCTGAGTTTTATTAGAAGGTTTAACTCCTTCTTTTATTAAGAATGCCGAAGCTCTAATATGATCAACGATTATCCGAATCTTTTTGTCAGTTTCAACGTTTTCTCCGTAATTAGTTTTAGTAAATAATGCCAATTCCTTTATTAGTGGTTGAAATAAATCTATATTAAACACGTCCGGATCGTCGTTGGTTGCCGCAGCCAGCCGTTCAAGTCCCCCACCGAAATCGACATTTTTGTTAGGTAACTCTTCTAATTTCCCGGTAGCCAGTTTTTTATACTGTATAAAAACTGAGTTACCGATTTCCAAAAAGCGACCGCAATCGCAATTAGGATGACATGTTTGTCCAAACTTTGGATCATGCATGATTGACGTAAATTCATAGAACACTTCGGAGTCTGGTCCACCTGGCTCACCTACTGGCATTTTGTCCGGCGTCCCTGACCGACTCCACCAATTTTTCTCAACATCGTATTCAAAGATATGGTTTTTGGGTACACCAAGAGTCAACCATTTTTTGAATGACTCATCATCACGGGGAACTTCGGAGTTACCTTCAAAAATAGACACGTATAATTTTTCCTGTGATAATCCCAAGCCTTCATTTGGATTAGTTAAAAATTGCCAGAAGTATTCAAGTTGTTTATCTTTAAAATAATCTCCCAAAGACCAGTTGCCAAGCATTTCAAAAAACGTCGTATGCCGATTGTCGCCGACTTCGTCAATGTCCTGCAGGCGAATTGCTTTTTGGCTGTTAACAAGTCTTTTCCCAAGCGGATGTGGCGCGCCTAATAAATAAGGAACGAGCGGTTGCATACCGGAGGAATTAAACAACGTAGTCGGATCGTTTTGCGGCACAAGTGGGGCAGACGGGATTTCTTTGTGTCCGCGTTTCACAAAGAATTCAATATATTTACGGCGAACTTCATCTGAGGTCATGAGGAGTATTATAACAGGCAAGAGGAGAATTATGAATTATCCCAACATCAATTTGCTGTGATACAGTTTCCGTTTAAATGGATCGAGCATCAGACCAAAACTTTCCAGGGTCGTCACTCCCAAAAGTGGTGAGTCCCCTTTTTCACCTAGAATGATGGCAACTGGCAATTCTCTATTCTCAAATTTGACTATAGCCCCGCCTACTTTTCTTTTGATAACTTTGCCATCAGCGAGCACAAAATCCTGTTCATACGAAGATTTCAAATTCAGTTTTTTAACTAGTTCAATCGGAATCACCGTATAATGCACCCCGCTGTCCACCAGAAAATTTTGCTCCGCAGTGAGTGATGGATCGTGAGGATTTTTAATGGTTAGATTTACTTTGGTCATTCTCATAGCCTTATTGTAACACAAAAATTGTGCTTAAATTCACACTGCTGTATAATCCAGACAGCAAAATTCCCGTTAGGAAATATTGAAGTTCGTGAGTAAAAACTACTATGTCTACGCTTCTGCAAGTTGCTCAACTTGGGCAGCCGATACTCAGGCAAAAAGCCCAGCGAGTTGAGAATATAAAAGCTACCAATATACAACAAATGATTGATGATCTTTTAGCTACCGTTATGGATGTCAATGGTGTGGGGATTGCCGCGCCACAGGTTTATCAATCGTATCGGATTTTTATCGTCGCTTCGCATCCGAATCCGAGGTACCCACAGGCGCCGGACATGGAACCGACGCCGATGATTAATCCAAAACTAGTAAGTCACAATAAAGTAATCAAAAAAGATTGGGAAGGCTGCTTAAGTATTCCGGGGATCAGAGGCTTAATTCCCCGTTTTACCGAAATTAAAGTCGAGTACACAGACCGAAACGGTAAAAAACAAACAGCCAGTTACACGGATTTTGTGGCCCGGATTTTCCAGCATGAAAATGATCACCTCAACGGTGTTTTATTTCTGGATCGACTGGAAACTACAAAAGATTTAATCTCTGATAAAGAATATCAAAAAATGATGAGTAAAAAGAAGTAATCGTGATTATTTTTTCGAGGCAATATATAGAAGCAGGATAACCACTGCTAAAATCCCAACAGCTATGTAAAATAACAGTAATCCCTGATCAATGTTCGTAAAATTCATTTCTTTACCTCACGAGAAAGTAGCAACCCAATCATAACAAACGCCAAGCCAAACAACAATCCAATAAGAACTGCACGCATAGTTACGAAATTAAAACCGGGAGATCCTGGTTCAAAGTATTTCAAGAAAAGAGATGCAAATATAAGTAACGAAAGATTAAAACAATATTTTGAAAGTTCTTTATATTGAAATAAATTTAGTCTGACTCTCGGTTTTCTCTTCATAACAGAAGAGTAAGTTCACTGTTACACTTTCCGCGGAATATTCTTAAACAGTTTTTTTCTGAGCTCCTGAGTGCTTGCCCGCCCGTGCTGCTGCAGTTCCTCGATATGTGCCAGTGACTCGTCAACTTTTTCAACTGCAGCTTCTGAGAGATCGGCTTTGACTTCTCCTATCGCTTCCACAATTTCCGCCTCAATTTCTTTGCCTTTTTCAATTAGTTCGGCGCTTTTATTTCGCAACACTTCGACTTTTTCTTCAACTTCTTTACCAACGGTATCTTTGGCATCATCGAGAAATTCCAACCCTTCCTTTTGGAGTTTGGCCGCGAGCTTCCTGCCTTTTTCCGTACCCAGAATGAGAATCAGGAGCGCTCCCAATAAACCGCCTAAAAACATACCAAACCAAAATGTGTTATTACGTTGTGGGGATTCCATACGTGTTAAGTTTTTTTTGGTTCTTCTTTGTGAAAAAAGTTCACGAGAGAGAGTCCGGCTTTAATACCCTCAACAAGTCCGGCTGCTCCGGAAACGGCTTTAGTCACGCTTCCGGTCACGAGACCTGCATCATCAAGCATTTTATTCATTTTTTCCATTGACCGGCGTAGCTCCTTGAGAATTAAAATTACCTGAATGCCGATGACGACAAGTAATATGGTAAGAGCGGTAACAACCAGAATTAAAACCACTTGTGTAGTATCCATAGGCAGTTTATCTACAACAACTTTAGCATTTATTGAACTCCCGGGTCAATTCGGAGTGCGGGTAACTGTCCTGGTAATCACTGTTTTTTCGCCAACCCGGCTGATAGCTTCAATGGTGATCGAGTTAATTCCGGTTGCCAGTTGTACGTCTTTATAAAACCGGCCGTCTTCTTTTACCAGTACCGGTTCGGCGTTAATCAAAACCGTCGCATCCGTATCAGTCACCCCATAGACTGCCATTTCTACTACACTAACCACGATATCGTTTGCCGGGGCTTCAAGTGATAAGGGTGGCGGCTCATGCAGCGCGTTATACTGCGCGTAAAAATAGCCAAATAAAATAATAATCAGGGTGACTACAAAAAGGATGATCACTTTGTTGGGCGTAATCTGAAAGCGGCGGTTTTCAATCGGTTCCTCAATCGTGGCTTTACTTAACCGTTCCTGTTCCTGATACTGGCGGCGGAAAATTGCCATCATGATCTGGATTTTCAGGCCTAAAAATTGAGTGTAGTTCTTTAAAAATCCCTGGGCATAGGTTAGTGAAGGTAAATTTTTAAAATCGTCATGCTCAAGCGCTTCCAGATATTTTTTGCGGATTTTTATTACCTGCTCGACCTCGGAAATACTTAAACCGCGTTTTTGCCGCTCTTCCTTTAAGATGATTCCTACTGTGCGCATATCAGGACTGGTTTATTCGGTTGCGGTAGGAGTTGTAGAGGCAGAACCTTGAGTTTGCTGGAAATACTCGTCGGCATTTTTTATGAGCACATCGCGTGGCTTTGATCCTTCGCCAGGGCCCACTATTCCGGCTGCTTCCAGTTGATCGAGAATCCTGGCTGCCCGGGCGTACCCGATAGAGAGTCGCCGCTGTAAAAGTGAAGCTGAGGCGCGGTCATGCTGACAGACAGTCCGGACTGCATCCTGAAATAGTTCGTCAGTGCCATCGGCACCTGCAGTCCCGCCGGCACCTTTTTTCCAGGCCGAGACCGGCATACTGGTAACCTCCTCTGTGTATTCAACCGGTGCATTTTTACTTTTGAGGAACCCGACTAGTTTTTGCACTTCCAGTTCGGATACAAACGTCCCCTGGACCCGACTCGGCTTCGCCTGGTCCGGCGGAATGTACAACATGTCGCCGCGGCCGAGTAACTTCTCAGCGCCCGGCGTATCAATAATCACCCGTGAGTCAATCATTGATGAGACGTTGAAGGCGATGCGCGATGGCACGTTGGCTTTAATCAGGCCGGTAATCACGTCGACCGATGGCCGTTGTGTAGCGATAACGAGATGAATTCCGGTCGCCCGCGCCATTTGTGCCAGCCGGCAAATCGCATCTTCGACCTCAACCGGCGCATAGGCCATGAGATCAGCCAATTCATCGACAAAAATCACAATGTACGGCAACGCCTGAAAACCGGACACTTCGTTAAACGAATCAATATTGCGGACTCCAACCTCAGCAAATTGTTTATACCGGCGATCCATTTCCTGCATCGCCCACTTCAGCGCTGATAAAATTTTGTCCGTTTCCACAATCACCGGCGTCAGTAAATGCGGAATACCATTGTATCCCACCAGCTCTACCCGTTTTGGATCAACCATAATAAGTTTCACCTCATCCGGAGTTGCCCGGTAGAGTAGCGAGCAAATCCAGGCATTAATAAGCACGCTTTTACCCGATCCGGTCGTACCAGCAATCAGTACATGGGGCATGCGAGCGATATTGACAACCAGCGGACTGCCGGAAACATCAAGTCCGAGCGCTACGGTAAGCTTGGTTTTATTTTCCCGCATGGTATCTGACTGCAACATCTGTTTCAAAGTCACGAATTCGAGCGAACGATTGGGTATTTCAATACCCACGAGCGACCTGCCCGGAATCGGCGCCTCGATTCTGATTTGGCCAGTCGGGGCGGCAAGTGCCAAAGCCAGGTCATTTGCGAGTGAGGTAATTTTTGAGAGTTTGGTGCCGAGGGCAATTTTTAGCGCATACTGGGTGACTGCCGGACCCAGGTTAACTTCAACCACGCGCGCGGCAATCCCAAAACTTTCCAGCGTACGCTCGATAATTCCGGCATTTTCTTTTAAATTACCCCGGTCGGCTTTACCCGAAGGCGCTGCCTGTAAAAGTGACACCGGCGGATATTCCCAGATATTGGCAACTCCCGGAGACCGCGGCTGATTCATCACCATTTCAGATGAAAGTGTGCCTTGTGGCTTTGGTGGCTGTTTAATGAAGGACTGTGGGGCGGTGGGGCGCGTCTCTTCATTTCCCCCCCGGACCTTAAGCGAAAACTTATCAAGACCAAATAAACCTTTTTTCTTTTCTTCAAAATCCTGTTTTTTCGTTAATTCCTTTTTCTTTTCCAGTGGCGAGCTGGGACTTTTGATTGCATTTGCAAGTACCGTCAGAAATGCCCCTAACCCGTTTATGAGTTGGTCAAGAGAGGTATTAAAAAAGATGACAATTCCAATTACCAATCCTCCAATTAACACCAAAGCGGCACCTGGACTCGAAAGCAGCTCAGATAATTGGAGCCAGAACCGTTGCCCTACGGTGCCTGAACGGCTGATAGTAACCAATGAAACAGAGGATAATGCCATCCCAATTGAAAGATTTGGTTTTGACAGAAACGTTTTTGATCTGACAATGAGAAACCCAATTGCAATGCAATTGATGGGGATAAGGTAAATACCTGCACCAACCAGTTCGTATAAATATTCGTACAACCGGGTCAGTAATTCCCCCTGCTGTCCAAAAGAAATAATAGTCAGTCCCGCCATTCCGAAAAATAAAATGGCGAGTAGAGTATAAAGCGTATTTGATTTCAACTTATATTTTCTGCGCCGATTGTGCTTGTTCATTTTTTTCCTTTTCGCCATATATACCTTTCTTACTGTATTTTGCAACAATCCAATCTTTGAAAGGTTGCAAAATCAGTATAGAAAGAGTTATACCCAAACATTTTGAAATAAAACGGGTATAGCTTATACTATCGCACACCATTGGGTTTTTTTCAATGAAAAAAGCTTTACCTAATCGTCACAACGTGCTACTCTGTGTAGTTATTAATAAGGAGGATTTATGGAAAATACTACTACCGGACCTGCAACAACGCAGGTTACCACCGATCAAACTGTCGCACCAACTGCGTTTGATATTACTGCGTATAATGCGACTCTGGAAACCGTGCGCCGCCGGATGACGATTATTGAAAAGTCAAAAGAAGAATTTAAGCAACTTAAGGAAATGCATGACAGCGCTTTAATGAACAATACTGTCTACGTCGAAGCAGACAAGGCAGTGAAAGACACTACCAATAAACGCAAGCTGGTCGCCAACCAACTCATTAAACAACCCGGCATGGC
>DQGR01000009.1 GCA_003524845.1 Patescibacteria group bacterium | reverse complement strand
CTCAAGCGCCCACAGCACTGCCGGGTTGCGTTCGTTAAAGACTCCGGCCACTTCACTGTTGTCGCGGTCCACTCCGAGGATAAGCATGGTCAAATCATTTGAACCAATGGAAATACCATCAATTCCGGTATCAATAAACTGGTCCAGTAAAATGACATTAGCCGGCAGCTCACACATCATCCAGAGTTTAAAAGAACTGCCGCGGTTAAGACCAACGCTTACGACAATCTTTTTAACTTGGATCATTTCCTCAGGTGTATGCACAAATGGGATCATCAGCCACAGATTTCGTAAATTATGCTGGTTGCGGACGCGCTTAATCGCTGCCAGTTCCAGTTTAAAAACTGCCGGATCACTGATGTAACGGAAAGCGCCGCGGTACCCGAGCATCGGATTTGCTTCTTCCGGTTCAAACTCTTTGCCGCCAATTAAATTACGGTATTCNNGTTTTCAGGTTTTCGCTCAGTTTGTCCACGAACAGGTGCTGTTTTTTGTCATGGATAAATTTTTTGGGATGAGTGCCTATGCCGGCAATCATAAATTCAGCGCGCAACAGTCCCACGCCATCAACGGGCAATTTGGCTACCTCTTCAACTTTATCCGGCTCTGCTAAATTTACATACAGGCGGGTCGCGATCCGGGGTAATTTATCAATCGGAATTACTTTTTGTTCAGATTTAAGTTCATTTTGAAGTAACGCGCCTTTGGACATGCCGCCTTTCAATATTTCGCCTTTAGAGCCGTGTACAGTGACCACTTGACCGTTAGTCAATTTTTTAAGCGCTCCCCGCGCACCCACGACTGCCGGGATTCCGAGTTCCCGCGAAACAATGGCTGCATGTGAAGTCCGGCCGCCGGTTTCGGTAATAATAGCGACCGCTTTCCGCATCGCCGGCACATAATCCGGATTGGTTTGAGCCGCCACCAAAACGTCTCCACTATGCACTTTGCCGATTTCGGAAACTCCTTTGATAATTTGCACCGGCCCGCATGCAATCCCAGGCGAGGCAGGATCCCCAGTTAAAAGCACTGTTTTGGGCAGTTGCGCTTCAAGGCTCACTCTTTGTGTATTAGTGTGCTTGGAAGCTGAGCCTAATGTGGTGATTGGCCGGGTTTGGGTGATAAATACCTCTTTGTTTTCAATTGCCCATTCAATATCCTNNCCGACAGTTTTAGTTTTGATTTTCAAAGTCGCCTTATCAACTTCAAAATGATCAGGAGTCACCGCGCCCTGGACAATCAGTTCGCCCAATCCGTAAATGCCTTCAATCACAATCGTTTTTTTATCGGAAGTGACCGGATCGACGGTAAACATAATGCCGGAGCGGTCTGACTGCACCATCTTCTGCACCGGCACAGCCACCCCGACTTTAAAATGGTCAAACTTTTGTTCTACTCGATAAAAAATTGCCCGGGCAGTAAAGAGCGAAGCCCAACATTTGCGTACATGGAAGATCACCGAAGCGTCACCGTGAATATTGAGGAAGGTCGCCTGCTGGCCGGCAAATGAAGCGGTCGGTAAATCCTCGGCGGTGGCCGATGAACGGACTGCAACGAGCGCGTCTTTAAAACGCTTGCCCAATTGTTCGTAGTGCGTAATAATTTCCGCAGCAATTTCGTCAGGAATTTTGATGCGTTCAATGATTGCCTGGGCTTTTTTAGCCGCAGATTGGAGCGCTTCGTTGTCTGAGGTTTTGAGAGAGGTAAATAATTTGCGCAGTTCCGGCTTGATGCCCGCGGCCTCAAGTGCGTAGTAGTAAGCCTCGGCGGTGACAATAAAACCATTGGGAACCGGAATGCCGGCTTTGGTCATCTCGCCTAAGTTTGCACCTTTACCGCCTACTAAACTAAGGTCATATTTATCAACTTCGCGAAACCAGACGACAAATTTACGCATAAAATAAGTATAGGTATAATTTCGCTTTAGCGCAAAAACACCTAAGGGGTGAATTAGTTTGACACCTAGGGAGTAATTTATTTATAGTATAAGAATGCCGACCAGAAAAATTCCTTTTATCACCAACGAGTATTACCATATTTACAATCGAACCATTGATAAGGTTCTTTCGTATAAACGAAAAAGAGACTATCAAAGATTCGTTCTGACTCTTCAATACTACATGCACTGCGGACTACAAACTCGTTTGTCAAAATACCTGCAGCTCAACGTCAAGGAAAAACAGAGTATTTTTGCAAAACTTACAACAACCGCTCAGAAACATGTAGTGATTTTATCGTTCTGCTTGATGCCTAATCATTTTCATGTTCTTCTTAAACAAACCAGTCCAGATGGAATAACCAAGTTTATGTCACAACTCCAAAATAGTTACACCCGCTACTTTAATACTAAATATCGACGCCTTGGACCGTTATTTTTGGATCAATTTGGTGCTGTACGCATTGAAAAAGACGAACAGTTACTACATGTACACCGATATATTCATCTCAACCCCTATTCTTCTTTCATCGTAAAGTCTCTTGATGGCCTGCTTGTATATGAATGGTCATCTCTCAAAGAATACATAAACCAGGACGCAAAATTATGCGTGACAGATGACATTTTGTCTTATTTCAAAGATAAGAAGCATTATTTAGAATTTATCCTGGATCAAGCCGACTATCAGAGAAAATTAAAGCAAATAGAGCATTTGTTGTTGGAGAGGGATTAACAGTGACCTATCACTAGAAACTTGGAAAATAAACGTACCCCTATTTGTTTCTGCTTGATATTTCCCTGGGTGTCAAGCTAATTCACCCCTTAGGTGTATAGTTTATATTTTTGCAATGAGCTAGGATTTAAACTGTCTTATTTTCGCTGACCGCCTAATGATTCAATTTTTGCAACCAGCGCGTCAGTTTTTTGTTTTAAAATTTCTGCGGTATCAGCCTCAACGTTTAACCGTAGTAGTGGTTCCGTTTTAGATGCTCTGACATTAAACCAGTAGGTTGGATACCAGACACTTACCCCATCTAGTTCATCAATACTTTGGGCATCAGAAAAACCGGTCTTTATCGCATTTACCACCGCCGGAATATCTGCAACTTTGAAATTAATTTCTCCGCTTGCGGGATAAATATCGAGTTCATCAACCAAGTCTGCTAATTTTTTCTCTTGAGTTGAAAGGAGTCCGAGCACCATAAGCGCAGTTAAAACTCCGCTTTCGGCTGCAAAAAAGTCGCGGATATAATAGTGTCCGGAATGTTCACCGGCAAAAATTGCTCCAGTTTCCCTCATGTAGGTTTTAATATAGCTGTGTCCTACGCGGACACGTTTACTTTTTCCGCCGTTTTCAGAAACAACTTTCGGTACGATTCGGCCGCAGATGGCATTATATAAAATCATCTCACCCGGGTGTTTTGCCAAAATATAACGCGCAAGCAATGCTGTTGTAATAGTTCCTGAAACCATCCTGCCTTTGTTGTCAATTAAGAACATCCGATCTGCATCGCCGTCAAATGTGAGTCCGACGTCTGCCCCAAGTTCAAGGATTTTATTCTTCAATGCGGTAGTATTTGACTCGATCAAAGGATTTGGAATGTGATTTGGAAAACTGCCATCAAGTTCAAAATACATTGGCGTTACTTTAAAAGGTAATGATTCAAATATTTTCGGACACAGTTTTCCTGCCATACCGTTTCCCGCATCAATAACAACTGAAAGCGGTTTAAATAACGAAGTATCAACAAGGGATAAAACTTTTTTGCTCCAGACGTCCATCACGTCAAGCTCAGTCACTGTTCCTGGATTTGCCGCGGGGGGAAGCGGTCCCTGACTGATTAAATCTCGAATTTCATAGAGTCCGCTATCGCTTGTAACCGCAACTGGACCTTTCTTTACGACTTTAAGACCATTATATTCAGGAGGATTATGTGAAGCAGAAATCATGAGCACCAGATCATACTCATAGGTACCGGCAACGAAATACTGCATCTCAGTCCCACAAAGACCAACATCTGTTACGTTAATTCCAAGCGTTGTAAAAACTCGCACGAACGCATCACGTAATTCTTTTCCTGAAAGACGCATGTCTCGACAAATAGCCACGGTTTTTGGTTGAAATTTTCGAACTATGGCATGTGCCACCGCCTCCGCAACCTGGCCATTTATTTGATTGGGATAAGTGCCGCGAATGTCGTAATCCTTGAATATTGAAGTATCCATAAACGTACTCCTTTTTATTTATTAAATAGTTAGTAAAAAGATTTCCAGTTCTTTTTCCAAAGTCAACGGGCTGTTGCTTCGTTTTATTCTATCATCAATCTGCAATAATTGTTCGTAATGGAACAATAGTTGCGGCAGCGAAAAGTACTCGGCCTGGCGCTTGAGTTTACCGGCCTGCCAGCTCGGCATGCCGCTCGCCGCAACTCCCAAATTTTTGACAATAATCAGATTACGAAACTGCCGAACACACATTGCAAATACAAACTCAGCCGGATCATGCCGCAAACTTTCATTGAGAGTGTTTACCAATTCCAGAGTTTTACCCGGCCGGATCGCCTCGACGAGTTTGAAAAGTGATCGATCCATTTTAAACACCGCCCGATCAGTCTTGGAGGGAAACAAAGAGAGAATTGTCTTGCCGATTTCCTTGTCTTCCCAGAAAACCAGTTCAGTTTCCGGCGGAATTGACGTCAGCCATTTTTCAATTACTTTGGCTTCGCTGCTTTTTTTCGTCAAGCGACGGCTTAAAAAGTTTTCAACTATCACCAGGCGTTTATCGTTAAAAAGCGAAGTGGATTCGGTGGCCTGGGTGAGTTCAGTTAATGAAACAGTTTTTCCGTCCAGCGTAATCACTTCCTGTGCGCTAAATTTGGCTTTGAGTTCTGACAGTTCCTGGCGCGAGGCAGTGGTCTGGTCGCCATGATAAATGTGGATCATAGTTTTTTGTCATTGCGACCCGCCTAAGGCGGAGAGGCAATCCCGAATGACATTGCGCAATGACGCCTCATTTCTTCTGTTGATACTGACGAAATAAAGTTTCTACCGTACGGTGGTTGATCGAATGAAACCGGCCGTGGTGCGGCACCAACGAACCGGAAAAAGTTTTCGGAATATGCATGAGCTCATGAATGAGTACCCGGGTCTGATCATCGTCTGACAGGTCGTCAAATCTTTCTGCTAACACCTCGATCACGTAATGCGCTTCAATTTTTAAAGCCAATTGCCAGATTCTGGGTAATGACCAGATGCGAGCCCGGGCGCGACTGACTGAACCGCTACTGCGAAAACAGATGACCCGCTTTGCGTCCACGTACACGAAATCCAGGTTTTTAACGAGCGCATGGATTTTCCGGGTGATATCAGGCGCCGGTATCCAGTTCATGTTAGATCGTTGTTTGCGTCTTGGCATTGTTCCAGTAATTGTATCAGAGTCGGGGAGGAGGAATCACGTGGCGGGTGAGTAATAGTTCCATAGTTTCGCGTAATAGCTTTTTATTGGTTTGTGGATACCCGATGATCTTTTCGGCTTCAGAAAAGGGAATCCAACGCACCTGCAAAATCCCTTCTTCAGTTTGCGGGGTCGGCAATTCCGTACCTTTACCTTTGAATAAGTAATAATGCACGGTTTTTTTCTTGAGCTTACCTTCCCAGCGATAGAGATATGTAGCCGGCGCAAGCGGCGCAATCAGTTTTAAATTTTTGAGTCCTACCTCTTCGCTGATTTCGCGGGTTGCTGTTACTTCGCGCTTTTCACCAATTTCAATCAAACCTTTCGGAAACGTCCATTTACCGTTTTTATCCTTGAGAAGGAGTACATGCAGTTCGTGATTTTTTTCAGCTACGATTACTCCCCCAGCCGATGTCTCATTTTGCATATGGCCCTTATTATACTGTAAAATAAGGTTGTTAACACGAGCTATCGGATACACAATTATGGAAAGTATAACCAATATAGACACGCAACAAAATGAACTGGAACCTTCGCCCCGAAAGCTAAAAATTCTATTATATGTAGAAAACGAGGTAATGCGCGGCACCTACAAAGATTATTTACGTCATAATCCTTCGGTAGGCCGAATAATTGAAGCAGGAGGAATAACCAGTTTTATTGCAGAAGTAGAGCTAATAACTGATAAAAGTGGGGTCGACGTGATTGTCACTGAATTTAATCCGTACGCGCAAGAACTGGGAGGCCAGGCAAAATTTTGGACTGCACTCAGAAAAGTGCGCGCACAAGAAGATAAGCTGGCCGAAACTAAAATTCGCCCACTTGTTGACAAAAAAAACGAAATCCCGGTTATCGTCATTGCGGAGGATCAAGCGTATTTTAACAAGTTGGCTAAAGACAAACTTGGTATCAATGAAAAACCAAAAAATATGATTGTGTTGCAAAAAACAAATCAACTCGAATTAGCCGGTAAGCAAACAGATGGAATCCTTGGAAGAATCGTCCGTGGAGAGATCACCTCGGCTCGTTAGTTTGAATATAATATTTTTTTCCTTTCAGTTTTTCCGGTAGGAAACTTTCCTCTGTATACGCTTCGTAGCCCTTACCATACCCTAAATTTTTCATGAGTTTGGTCGGAGCGTTACGAATATGCAAAGGTATCGGCAGGTTGCCATATTCGTTTACGTCCTTTTGTGCTGTGCGTAATCCATCATAGGCACGACGATCTTTTTTGGCAGTCGCCAGATACACGACACCGTGGGCGAGGTTTATTGCGCACTCAGGATAACCAATAGTTTCGCAGGCGCGAAAGACTTCATTAGCAACGACCAGCGCCGTGGGTTGTGCCATACCTACATCTTCCGAAGCAAATACGACCATTCTCCGCGCAATAAACAGCGGGTCTTCGCCCGCCGCAACCATCCGCGCTAAATAATAAAGTGCTGCATCAGGTTGCGAGGCACGCATGGATTTGATAAACGCGGAAATCGTGTTGTAATGTTCTTCTCCTCCAGTATCATAGAGTAAATGTTTACGCTGAAAGGCCTGTTCTATATCGGCAAGCGTCAGGGTTTTCTTTTTATTTATAGATTCCGCCACTTCAAGGGTAGTAATCAATTTCCGTGCATCGCCGTTGGCTGCATCTCGCAGAAACTCGCGAGCTTCGATAGTTAACGTCCGTTTAATTGCGACGAGCGTGCGATTGATGATCTCGTCAAGTTCTTCAGTTGATAGTTCATTGAGGACTAATACGCGACAGCGCGAAAGTAACGGCCCGATCACTTCAAATGAGGGATTTTCCGTGGTGGCGCCGATGAGAATGACCGTGCCTTTTTCCACATGCGGCAGAAATGCGTCCTGTTGGGCTTTGTTAAAGCGGTGAATTTCATCAATAAATAAAATAGTTTTGCGCACGTACACTTTTTGCCGTTCTGCTGCCTCTTTGACTACGCGCCGGACTTCTTCAAGTTTGGCAGTAACCGCAGACAGCGCGATAAATTCCGCATCAAGTTTTTGGGCAATTAAGTGCGCAAGCGTAGTTTTCCCTGATCCCGGCGGTCCCCAGAAAATAAGCGAGGGAAGATTCTGTGAAGCAATAAGCTTAGTAATGATCCCCTGTTGACCAACCAGATGTGGCTGCCCGATAAATTCCGGGAAACTTTTGGGTCGCAGTTGTTCGGCAAGTGGTGCAAATTGCATGGCTTTACTATTACCGAAACATACCCGAAAGTCAAGAAGTGGTAAACCGGTTATGAATCACTAAATAAAGGTCTTTCAAGAAAGGTATTGCTGTCTTCCCGATAAATTTGTTGTGCCCTTATATATAAGTTTTCTAATTCTGTATCAGCTGCATTAAGTTGGTTCTTTACCTGTTGCAAAAAAGTCTGCACTTCGTCGACGTACAAATCACGTCTTTCGTGTCCTGGCCCATTGGTAATTGCGCAAAACCCATTGAACTCATTAAAGTAGAAAACGGTGTTCTCACCTGTGTTCAATTGCAGTCCAAAATTTTTCCCTTCGTGTGGGGCAAGTCCGGGAAATTTTTCAACCTCTACCATATAAAAGTAGTATACCAAATACCGCAAATTATGCAATTTGCCATTTCAAACGAGGTTTGATAAATAGTTGAGTAAGCAACCAGCCTGCGGCAAAGCCGCCAATGTGGGCAAAAAAGGCCACACCGCCTTGAGCAGCTACGCCAATAGCTAAGCTGCCGACTCCGGAAAAAAGCTGGGTAATAAACCAGTAGATGAGCATAATTTGCGCAGACACATTAATCCGACTCACATAATATCCTAGTGTAACAAGTGTCTCTATTTGCGCCCGAGGAAACAAGACCAAATAGCCGCCTAAAACTCCGGCAATGGCGCCACTGGCACCCAGGACCGGAATAACTGAAGTCGGGTCAATGAAAAATTGAAGTAGTGACGCTGCAAACCCTGCAAATAGGTAAAACATGAGAAAACCAATTGACCCGAGTGTTGCCTCTATATTGTCGCCAAAAATCCACAAAAACCACATGTTAGACAGGATATGCAACCAACCGCCGTGCAAAAACATAGAGGTAAGAAATGGTACAAGTGTCAAAGGATTTAGAAAATTTACAGTCGCCGGCAGCAAGGCATACTGAGCTATGAATTGGTCCAGATCAGGCGCAGTCATTTCGAGAAAAAAGATAAAACAGTTAATGGTAATAATTAAAATCGTTACCAGCGGAAACCTGGATGACGGATGGTGGTCACGGATGGGAAACATACTTGAAGTTTATTCTAACATAAAGAGTAGTAAGCGTTTATTGTATAATGGCATCATGAATCACGAGACTCCGGGATCTGCTCAATAAGTAACTCTATGCACGTTACCGCATATAAAACCAAAAAAATCCTGCCGCACGATAATCTTAATGCCATCCTTAACCAATATCTGCCGCAACTGGAAGAGAAAAGCGTGGTAATCATTACCTCAAAAATCGTCAGTTTGTGCCAGGGCAGGGTTGTGCGGTTGAGTTCTTCGATCACCAAAGATGAACTCATCAAACGAGAAGCAACTTATTACATAGATCGTACTGTTTCAAAATACGGCTATCCTATTACGATCAATGAAAATATGTTGGTTGCTTCGGCCGGAATTGATGAGTCAAACGCGGCAAACCATTACGTATTATGGCCTAAAAACCCGCAAAAAACCGTGAATGAATTATGGCGTTACTTGCGAAAAAAGTACGGCATAAAATACTTAGGCGTCATTATTTCTGACAGTAAGGTTTATCCACTTCGCTGGGGTGTCGTGGGTGCGGCAATAGTACACGCTGGTTTTGAGGCACTTAATGACTATCGCGGTACACCGGATTTATTTGGCCATCCCTTGCATGTAACGCAAGCAAATGTACGCGACGGCTTGGCCGGAGCCGCAGTACTCGTCATGGGCGAAGGCAAAGAACAGACGCCGCTGGCAGTGATTACCGAAGTTTCATTTGTTAAATTCCAGAACCGCACCCCTTCAAAACCGGAGCTTGCCAATTTACATATTGAAATTGCTGACGACGTGTTTGCCCCACTACTCGATTCTCCACTCTGGAAAAAGGGAAAGGGTAGGAAGTAAATTTCACTTAAGTTCAAAATGAGTACCCAAATGATTGAGAATTGGAACCAGCTTCTAGTCTCACATCGGGCTCTCGATAGTACCAATACCAGGAGTCTTTTCACCGCAGTGTTGAAGTTAGAGTAATACTTGAAAATCTTGAGCTGTTAAATCTAAGAGTGTTTCATCTGTGGCCAAAGCAGTATTGGTAATTTCCTCGCCCATCCACTCAAGTGGGCTAAACAGATTAGCTTCCTCAACTGATTGAAATTCTACCTCTGCTCTTACTAAACCTTCAAATCGCATATGATAAATACGTAGAGCGACATGGGGCGTTTCACTTATCAAGTAGTTGTCTCTGTTAATACTATCTGAGGATGTTTTGCTAAGAGCTTCAAATTCGTCCTTTGTTATGGTTATTTTTTCACTTTCTCGTATAAGGGTTGTTTTATTTACTTTCCTTTCTAATTCAAATATATCCCCACTTGATTGAACACGAATAACCACCCCATTTTTCCTATATAGATAAAAACGGTTCTGAACCCAACGTTTCTTCCCTGTTAAATTAGGAACCTGTTTTACCAAAAATTTTCGTGTGATTGTTTGCATTTGAACTTCACCATGATTATAGCAAAAGCATTAACGTTCACGCTGGTATAGTAATTTTGAAGTCTAAAATGCTAGTACCCCCAGCCGGATTCGAACCGGCGATTTACTGGCTGAAAACCAGTCGTCCTAGGCCGCTAGACGATGGGGGCCTTAACTGTCATGATTCAAACGCCTAAAAGGTACTGGGAAAAATCCAATGTCCCCGCCTGCAATTGCCTTCCGTAAAGGCGGATGGCGGGCAGGCTGGGCCGCTAGACGAACCGGGCGCGAGGGTATTGTAACAGACTCATTAGCCTCACTCAAGCTCTTGATGGGTTGGTTTCAAGCCGAACTGATACGCTGGGAGACACGGTTATTAGGCAGTGCCCAGACAATGGGGCAACCATAAAGAAACAAAAAACAACACTCCTCCAAAAATTTCAGAGGAATGTTGTTTTTAAAAAAATTGCCTCACTTCTCTACTCTTCGTCGAACTTCTTTGAGTACGTCACGGGCGGTGTCCTGACCGCCGAGACCAAAGGCGAGTCCGCCGGCAATAGCTATCATCGCCACCATTCCCGTAAACAAAATGCGAATCAAATCTGCGGCAACTCCCAGCTGATGTAATGCAAGCAGCCCGGTAAAGATAAAGACTGAGTATCGCGCCAAAGACGCGAGCCCTCCGGATGAACTATGACCTACTCCACGGGCGCCATGTTTGACCACATCATAGACCAGATTCCCCACGACCATACCCACGAGGCCCATGACCACAGCCACAAACACATTGGGCAGGTACAACAGCAGCTGATTTAAAACCTCGCTGACCTGCTTGATGCCCCAGACTTCAACTGCGGCAATCAGGAATAAAATAAATACGGTCCAACGCAACAGTTCAGCCAGAATCTTCGGCCAGACCTTCAGGTCATGCACAGAGCCAAGCTTGGCGTCTTCCGCCCATTTCTCGACTTTTACCAATTGAGTCAGTCCCAATACTGCTTCTTTTATGAGTTCCGCAATTAATAAACCCACCAGTAACACCAGAAGTCCCGCGACAAATTGCGGAAAAAACAAGGCAATGCCGGTAAAAAAGTTTGTTACTATCGAAGCGATTAATCCTGGTACATTTACCATTTTTCTCACCTCCCCTTACATCGGTTCCACTATTCGTTTGCCATCACCAATAAGCATTAGTTTTAGCGTAACGAATGAATGAAGCACTTGTCAACTACAACTAAAATAAAGTTGTCTTAACGAGCTAAAGAGGTAGATGTCCGGCGCGGCCGCACACGAGGGCGGGTAAATGATTTGATAAACTTGAGAAACTGGTGCGCGGTAGTTTCCCAGGAAAATTTTTCTGCCCAGGCAATGGCCAGATTTTCCATCCGTTCGCGAATATAGGTGTGCGAAAGGATACGGTTGATGGCTCGGGCAAACGCATAGTCGTCGCCCACCGGCACCACAAATCCTGATAAACCATTGCGCACCAGTTCACTCACTCCAGGCGTATCAGCGCAAACTACCGGTGTGCCGCACGAATTTGCTTCCAGTACAGTACTCCCCGACTCAGCTATTGGGGAGGTGTTCACCGCCACCCATGCCCGGCCTAACAACCGGGTCTTTTGTTCATCGCTCAGCTGGGAAGCAAACGTGACTGACTGAACCGGCAGTTCTTTTTTCAATTCCTGGGCTAACTTTTTATTCGGATCAAGTATGGTCAGGGTCGCGCGCGGACGCTGTATAAGTACTTTACGAAACGTTTTAACCAGACACTCAAACGCCAGCTCGTGCGCAAGATTTCCGTTATACACAATCAGCGGATGTTTACTTTTTTTAGTTACCTGTTTGTTACGCACTGTGCCGGGAAAAATTGTTTTTATCGAGCGCAAAAGCCGCAGTTTTTTTGTAAGTACCTTTTTGTGGGCAGTCGAAAGAGTGACGACTCCGGCATGACGATACACGCGGGGAATCAGCGTAGTTTCGATAAATTTCAAGAGCCGGTTCAACCGCCCGAGCTCGTGGACAAACGGATGAGCAAAGTAAATCACCGGCAAATCCGCATAAAGCGGCGTAAAAAAGGGAAAGCGGTGTTCACAATCAATAATGACGTCATACTTACCCTTAAATTGCGTCAGGTAGTGCAGTGCCGCCCAGATATAAACTGAAAATGAACTACCACGGCGCAGGATCTGGATACCATCTTGTTCTGAAAAAGAAGTGCCTTTTTTGAGGTTACTGCAGAAAATCGTCACCCGATTGCCTTCGTTTACCCAGCGTTTGGCTAGTTCATACAAATAGAGTTCTACCGGAGACTTTCCCGTACCAGGTAAATAGCGCGGATAAAAGATAAGCACTGAAACTGGTCCGGATTTGTCCCTCATATCTTTGCCCGGGAAAATTTATACGCAGAGATGCGCTTAGGACAGCGGTTGACAGTTCAAAATTAAAAGGATTATAAACTGGTTGCAGGCAATTAGTCAACGGGAAAAAGAGGCATAGGTGGATTTTGGATCGATTATTTCAGTAACGAATGAAGCAGCGTAGAAATGATCGTAATCAGAATTGACGCAATGAGCGCAGTTCCGAATCCATCGACTATAAACCCGGGTGTGAGACCTGCTGCCAGTAATAATAAAATAGCATTAATTACCAGTGAAAATAAACCCAACGTGAGAAAAGTAATCGGCAACGTCAATAAAGTCAAGATAGGTTTAAGAAACGCGTTAACAAGACTAATGATGAGCGCGGCAACCAGCGCGGTCGTAAAATTTTCCAGTTGAAATCCGGGAATCAGCTGTGAAACAATAACGAGCGTCAATGCGCTCGCAAACCATTTGATAATGAGATGCATAATGAGTAATACTTATACTACACGAATTATATGAACTCATTTCAAAACTAAT
>DQGR01000077.1 GCA_003524845.1 Patescibacteria group bacterium | reverse complement strand
ATTAGTTTTGAAATGAGTTCATAAACTGATAGATTAGGATATTGGAGAATCCAATTGACATGATAAAAATCAGACTGAATTATTTTCCTTCAACTTTTCTTTCTTGATTTTTTGAATCAACTCGCTTTTGTATTCATCCTTTGTTTTTGACAATTTCTTTATTACATATTTCCAATCTGTGCTTATTTCACAAACATCATAGATGGTGTCAAGCAACATATCCTCCATACCGGAATTGTTCCAGTCATAAAAAAAGAATAATTTATCGATCAATTCGAGCTTGAGTTGTTGAGTAAGTTTTTGTTGCTTAAACAATTCAACTATGTCATCAAGCAGTTCAAACGCTTCATCTTGTTCTGATTCGGAACCGCCGCCATACTCATTGTGTTCTGTCAGAATTTCACTAACGCGATCAATTAACTGCCGGAACTGTTGTTCGTAAATGTCGGTAATATTTGAACGATCGCCTTTTTTCTCCAACTTTTTGATGACCGTTTTAAGTAGTATTTGCTTCCAATCCCGATGGTTTTTAAGTGAAAGTAATAACAGCTCTATAAGTTCTGTTGTATCAAGTAATTGTAGTTTTTCGCTGAGTGTTTGTGTCGCAGTCTGATTCTTATGTGCTTTGGCAAGAATTTCTTCTTTTTGATCCAGAAAAGTCAGTAATGTAGCCACGATATGTTTGCATCCACTACCTTCATAAGGACAACTACAGGCATAAGAGAGCTTTCCATTGGTGTCGGTTATTTCCACCGAATATGTATCATAACTGCCGCGTACCCGACCATGCAGCGTGCTATCCTCAAGCGTAATTCTGCTCACTGCATGAGATTTAAAATAATCAAGTCCGCGCTGAAATATTTTTTCGTTATCAGCACCCAGTTCGATATCTTTTCTGGTTACATGAGAAAATGGAATTCCAGTCATGGGACTATTATAACGTGCAAGGCAATGAGGTTACCATTAGGCCATTGAAGTTTGCTATACTACTATTAAGAGGTGAATATCTATGACACAATCGAACTTAAACTTGATTAAACAAAAAGCAGTTCCTATTCTCAAAGAGGCAGGCGTTACCCGTTCTGCGCTCTTTGGTTCGTATGTCCGAGGAGACCATACAAGTGAAAGTGATATTGATCTTCTTGTTGATGTCCCCAGAGGAACCACACTATTTGATATTGTTGAACTACAAACGAGACTAGAAGAAACGTTGCAAAAGAAAGTTGATCTGGTGACCTATCGTTCGATTCACCCACGTTTAAGGGAAAGCATTCTTAAACATCAGGTACAAATTCTATGAAAAAAAACCTTGAGATTTATTTACAGGATATTATTGAAAGCAGTGAACTTATCCAAAAACGTATCAAAAATGTCACCCAAGAAATATTTGAAGACAACATTGACCTCCAAGATATGGTGATTCACCGTTTAGAAATCATTGGTGAAGCAGTCAAACATATTCCTCAAGAGTTTCGGGACGCGCATCCAGAAATTATGTGGCATCAACCAGCCGGTATGCGAGATAAGTTAATCCACGGATATGATGCGGTCGATCTCACCATCGTTTGGGATACCATTACACAGGAACTTCCTCCATTTACCGAGCAAATAAAAAAACTTCTTAAGGAATCAAAACAGTAAACAAATCATCGGTACGGTTTCTCTTCTAAACAAATAGTATCCGCCTGCAAATTTCAGTGAAACTCACAAAATCAGCTATAATAACAGCAGTCTTTTTACCTATTATGACAAACCAATCCGTTATTGACCAGACAAAAATTGATCTATATAAATTATACTTCCGTGGTCGAGAAGATATTTATGCGCGATTTTGGAATAATCCCTATAAAAAATCATCAGGTTTTTCACCAGTGTACACTTTAAATAAGCAAACAATTCCGTTTTCAGATAATATAATTTTAGATCACCTAAACGGAAAAGAAGTAATTGGAATTTATCCACTTCTTAAAAAGAACACCACGTTTTTTCTAGTAATTGATTTTGACCGTCAGAACTGGTTACGCGAAGCACAAAAAGTCGTGAGTGTTGCTCAAAAGCATAAACTTTCTTGTTATCTTGAACGTTCAAGATCAGGCAAGGGTGGACACGTCTGGTTTTTCTTTGAGATTAATATACCGGCATGGAAAGCACGGCAGTTAGGTAAATTACTTTTAAACGAAGCACATATTCTGTCCCGGCATACTTTTGATCGCTTATTTCCCAGTCAAGATGAACACTCAGGCAAAGGTTTTGGCAATTTGATTGTGTTGCCTTTAAGCGGCAAATACTTACCTGGAGGTAATACTACTTTTGTTAATGAAACTGGACTACCATATCATGATCAGTGGGATTTTCTTTCAACATGCAGAAAAGTTTCTGTGACACAGGTTGATACTCTAATTCAATCCAGGTTAACCACTTCATTTCCTCAACAAACACATGAACCAAAAATAGTAGATCAAGTAACACCCGCAGAAAATGAGGAATCAGATACAGCAGTCAAAACTACAGATTCACCCCAGGCTCAGTTGGTACTTAAGAACCAAATTTTCATTCCTGAAACACAGCTTCCAGATAAACTCTACAAATTCCTCAAAAGTAAACTTAATTTTTCCAATCCGCAATTTTATGAACTCGAGCGGCGTGGATATTCAACCTGGAATACCCCACGATTCTTAAAAAATATTGAACGGACAGAAACTGGAATTTTAGTGCCAGCAGGATTTTTGTCAGAAATTCAAGCCTTTGCTATAAAAAATGATCTTGCCTTACAGATTAAAAATCAACAGGTTATCCACAAGCCGATAAGCTTCAAAACCAAACTCCAACTTCGATCAGAACAACAGAAAATATCAAAGGAGCTATTAACTCATGACCGTGTCATTTTGGAAGCCAAACCAGCATTCGGTAAAACCATAGTTGCCCTTTACTGCATGAAATGGAGAAGACAGAAAACACTCATCGTCGTGCATACCAGAGCCTTACTTCAGCAATGGAAAAAACGGATTGAAGAATGGTTTGAATTAAAGAACAAAGATATAGGCATCATCGGTGAAAATAAATGGCAAATAGGCAATAAAGTTACCATTGCTTCTTATCAAACGCTAGCCAGACGGGGAATGAATGAAGTAAAAAATACTTTTGGATTGGTTATTATCGATGAATGTCATCATGTACCTGCCTCGACATTTAAGAAAGTGATCAAACAGATTTCAGCAAAATATATCCTTGGACTTACCGCAACTGCCTTTCGTAAAGACCAACTTGAACGTCTAATGACCTTTTATATCGGTCCGATCATAAAAGTTACCGATGAACCAACGGAACAACTAGAAAATAACAAACAAAATGCAGTGCCGACCAAACTTATCACTAAAAAAACAACGTTTCAGATCAACGGAAAAAGTACTACAGAGTTTACAGAACTTGCCAACTACTTGATAAGCAACACTGCTCGTAATCAGCAAATAGTGACTGATGTCACATCAGCACTTAATGCGGGCATGAAATGTCTTATACTTACTGAACGAATTGAACATTGCCAAACGTTTCTCGAGCTGGTGCGTAAAGAAGCAAAAGGGATCCATGCAGCTATTGCTGAGGGAAATATGACCAGAAAGAAACGCGAACGCCTACTCAAACGAATCAGACAAGAGAAATTTCAACTACTCATTGCCACAGGAAAACTCATCGGTGAAGGTTTTGACTGGCCGGAACTGACTCACTTATTCTTAGCCTTTCCTTTTTCCTGGAAAGGCAAACTGATTCAGTATGTGGGACGAGTCCAACGAGTAAGTGCTGGAAAATCAGCTGCATATGTCTACGACTACGTCGATTTTGACGTACAGATGCTCAAAATTATGTATTTCAAACGCCTGAGAACCTATCGGGCTTTAGGACTGACAAAAGAAAAAACATATACTACTCAGAAATCAAAAATCTCTGAAAATCAGCTGGGATTATTTACATAAACATACTAAAACAACTCAAACTTACGATTGAACTGGTTCCCGCAACCAGTTGGTATAACAATATGCGATCTCTCATGCTCGAAACAAAATGGGATATTTTACGAAAGAAAATCTATGCCGATTACAATTATTGCTGTGGCGTTTGTGAGATAAACAATACTACTCTCCATTGTCATGAAATCTGGGAATATGATGATCTCAACCATATTCAAAAACTCAAAGGGTTTATTGCTCTTTGCAAATTCTGTCATTGGGTGAAACATATTGGTCTTGCTGGTATGCGCGCCAGCGAAGACGAACTCGATTTTGAGCAGATTGTTGCGCATTTTATGAAAGTGAATAGTTGTGATCGGCAAACATTTGAAGCACACCGAAACCAAGCATTTCGTATTTGGGAAGAGCGGTCAAAACATCAGTGGCAGATACAATTAGGTGAATTTGCTTTATAAGTTATTGGATAATCACAAAGTAATAAGGCGGATGATAAATAGAATAATCCGTATGGTTGGCAAACGATACTTGCAGGTTGCTTGATAATACCAGTGTTCATAAAGTGTTTTGTGAACTATCAGTTGTGAGTCAAATTCCCGATCATTTTTTATATGTGAAAGTGAATTTCCGGCAATCCGCTCAATCGCGAGAGTAAGGAGTCCGTACTCATAATCGGCAGAAAAATCATTAGCGGTTATTTTTTCTCGATAAATACTGCAAAGTTGTTTTTCAATGTACAGATAGACTTTAACTTTCTTTCTGATTACCGGATCAGCAATACTGATTTTTAAGAATTTTTGCTTGCAGGTTTTGTGGAGTATAAAACACCGGATATGGCTTGGGTTAAAAAGAAGTATTTTGGATACTCGCTTTATCAGCCGTGGTTGATTGTTGGCTGTTCTTATGCACTCTGCGATTCTGAAACTCGCAAAAGACTGAGTAAATAACGAGAAACGGATTGTATAGAAGCTGTTTTGCATGGCGTACGCATTGTAGCTTAAATCATTATAAATATATCAAAGTATATCAATAGAAGTTGAGACACCCCTTTTTATACTGTCTCATTTGTCTCATTTCGCTTCGAAGTAAGACACCATATCCTAGAGATTTGATACAATAATCATGTTAGGAGTAGGTCGGAGTTATAGGGACGTGGGGTTCCAGACCCACATGCTCCGCTTTTATGATTGTCAAAAAAACATATAAACTAATGGAAAAGTGGAAGAAATAAATAACTCTCCAGATTTTTTAACTGATGTTAAATGGCACAAAGTAACGAAAATATTATTTGAAGTAACTGCAAGAAATAAAAGCAATACCAGTAAAAAAATAGCTATTGAGATAGAACCTGGATCATCATATGGTGCAGGAACAATATTATCTATCGAAGGTGATAATGAAGAGTGGACTAGAAGTACAAAAACTGAACTAGAAGAAATACTTAATGATCTGAATGATGTTAATATTCTAACTCGTTATAGATGGTTTATTTCTTTAGCAGCATCAAGTTTATTTTCATATTTATTATATTCTTCAATTTATAGATTCGATATTAATGATTTAGTATATAACTTGTTACACTGGTTTAATAATGATTTTTTTAAAATCATATTAATAGTAACTAATTTTGTTATTTGGTATTACATATACAAAATAATGACTAAAGCATTTCCTAATTTAGTTATAACTGATAATTATTCCCCTTATAGTAATAATATTATTAAAATAATCAGTTTTTTCTTTTTGGCAGCTCTTGGAAATGCTTTTTACGATTTGGTAATAATCTTAATTAAAAAATAGGTCTAGCATAGTCTAGGATTCTCCGCTTTTATGAACCCACTTCTGATTGCTCACCGGGGAGACACGGTCAACTTTCCGAAAAATACGTTGATAAATTTCGTTGCTAACAGAACTGAATAAATAACCCACATCACTTATCACATGACAAAAGATCTTACTTGTTTTATCGGTCTCAAAGCATTTATTCGAAACGACAAGGATTTGTTAATCCTTCACAATCCGCTAATGGGACTGGACTTGCCGGGCGGAAAAATTCAGGAAAATGAGCTTGATTTGAAGCGTGCGTTACAGCGGGAAGTTCGTGAAGAGACAAATTTGTCTATATCCGTTGGGGCACCATTTTTTACCTGGTTTTTTACCGTACCCACCGATTCCGGACATCGCAGCGCCGGAAAGAAAATTTTTAGCGTTGGCTATCAGTGCACCTACATTTCTGATAAAGTAAAATTAAGCAGTGAACATGACTGGTATAAGTGGATTAACAAAGATAATTATCGAAACTATTTGAAAAACTCTTCTTTTGCGCCTGCTTTGACTGCGTACTTTAGCCTTAAACAAGACTCAAAATAGCTTTTCTTGGTAGCTTTTCTTCCCCAACTATGCTATACTCCTGTCACAGATTTAAACTAATAAGTCTGTTTAAATTTGGTTGCGTTTCAAGCAAGTTAAGATACCCTACATACAACTTCTGTATCTTTTGAACTTCTGTAAACAACTCTCATTTAGACAGCCTTCTTGGTTTAATTATAAAAATAGCGACCTGTCTAAGAAGACAGGAAAAGGAGAAAAACCATGGCTAAGAACCTTTTTGTGGGCAGTTTGCCTTATTCAATAACCGAAGATACCCTCGGATCCTTATTTTCCCAGCACGGTCAGATCGTATCTTTAAATATTATTAAAGATAAGTACACGGGCCAGAGCCGAGGCTTTGCATTCGTCGAGATGGGCACTGATGAAGAAGCGCAAAAAGCAATCAAAGAATTGAATGGTTACAACCTCGAAGGCAGAAGCCTGGTGGTTAAAGAAGCCTTACCCAAACCCGACTACAACCGGGATCGGGGCGGCAGCTTCGGCGGAGGTGGCGGTGGTGACCGACGCGGTGGCGGTGGCTATTCAGATCGGCGCAACAAACGCTATTAAAAAACACAAACGGAAAACAACCATGGTACAGATAACCCCATGTATTCGTTGTGGCAAGAATCGGATCATTTCCAAAACCTGGACAGAAAAGATTGGTGAGTCTAAGGTCGTGCGGACTGATACGGTCTGTCCTGATCCAGAGTGTCAGAAGATCGTGGAAGAACAGTTACAGGTGAGAAATGACCGGATGCGCCAGGTTCAGGAACAGTCGCTTAAGCGCCGCGCCAACTTCAGACGCAAAAAAGTGGATATTGTTTTGAAGTAACTCATCTCGCACGCAGCACCATAATTCCAATTGGCACCCACAACACGAGTAGCGGAAAAATTGTCAAATCTGGAGTGTGTGCTGCAAAAATACTTAAACCAATATTACTGAGCATGAGTCCAGCTATCCCAATCCGTTGCTTTCTCACTGAGGTTACCAAACTTAAGAAACAGTTTGCCCACAACAAATCAGCGCTTCCCATAAATTGATCACCGATTGCAACACTCAATGGAAACCCAATGGCTTCAGTTGTGCCGATGACGGCATCTGCAAGCGGAGTTAACCAGACATAGATGATATCGTATGCAAACCAGATGAGACTAATAATAACGAAGCGTTTTCTGGTCAATAATTTCATTTGCGTAAAAAAGGGCCCAAACCAGAGTAATGAGAAAAAAATGAACAGGTTGTGAGTAAATACTGTCGGATACAAAAGCCTGGCACCGATGAGAAGTAGTGCGATACCGATCCAGAATAATTTAATGTGCAGCTTTTGGTTCATTCCCAACCAAAGCGCATGACCTAGTAGTAGCGCGCTAAAAGCTGCTTTCATATACCAAAGCACAAATAAACGCGGACCTAAAATCGTAAAACCAAGCGTAGCCAGTACCCCAAGACTGATAACAATGATGAGTACGAGCACATTGGGGATACGAATTTGTTGTGATTTTGTTTTAACAGTCAACCGGCGGCGGCTTTCCCAAATAGAAATAATCAGGAAACAGAAGATGACGACATGAAACAAAATAGAACTACTCATGCATTACATTTTATAATCTAAATGAAACTAAACTGCCACTCTTATTCCCTGTGTTATACTGACCCTCATGCACGACAACGTACTTAATCAGCTCCAACAATACAAAGCCGCGATCACCGAGCAGCTTGAAAAAGTAATAAAGGATAAGCAGGCAGGATTTGCAATAGTTAACGAATGGGGATCAGACACGCTTGATCGACTCCTCGAGTTTAGTAAAAACGGCAAAATGATCCGAGGTGCTTTGCTGTTATTTAGCACGGAAATGTTCGGCCGGAAAATTACTGCCGAACACATGAAAGCTGCTGCTGCACTTGAACTTATCCAATCAGCCATACTGATTCACGATGACATTATTGACCAGGATGCATTGAGACGTGGCAAACCGGCGATGCATACACAATTCCAGGCAATTGGAATAAATAGAAAATCAACAAACCCCGTGCAGTTTGGAATTTCCCTGGCAATTTGTGCCGGTGACGTTGGCTTCTTTCTGGCGTTTGAACTTCTTAATTCACTTACGGTTTCACCGGAAACAAAAACCCGGATCACAAAACTTGTCCTGGAAGAAATTCAGTTGGTTGAGCTTGCGCAAATGCAGGATGTTTTTTTTAGCGCTACCAGTAAGCAAATTGAGGAAACAGAAATTCTCAAGTTATATCAGTTTAAAACCGGCCGGTATACGTTTTCCCTACCACTTACCTGTGCAGCCTTATTTACTAAACAACCAACACAAATAATCACTAAAATAACACAGTTGGGGGAGTACTTGGGCATATTATTTCAACTCAAAGATGACGAACTTTCTTTATTTGGCACAAGTAAGGTAACAGGAAAGCCGGTAGGTACAGACATCAGCCGCAATAATAAAACTCTATACCACCATTATCTTTTTGTTTTGGCTGACTCTGCTCAGAAAAAACGTCTGAATACAGTTTTTGGTAACCCGAATCTTTCAGTAAAAGACATGGCTTTTGTTCAAACATTGGTCAATGACTTAGGAATAAATAATCTGATCCGAAAACAGAAACAAATTTTGGAACGCAAAGCCCGCGAAATTATCAGCACACTTCCGGTTGCACCTCTGCATAAAGAATTTTTAATAGCGCTTATTTCATATAACCAAAACCGCGCTAAATAATGGAAATCACTCCAGATGCGGTAACCTCATTCCAACAGAAAAATTACGAGTACTTTTCCCAAAACCAACGCTCACTTCCCTGGCGGAGAACTACCAATCCATACCACATCCTTGTATCTGAAGTCATGCTCCAGCAAACACAGGTAACTCGTGTGATAAGTAAGTATCAACAATTCTTAAATGAATTTCCGGACGTTAACAGACTCGCTGCTACCCCACTCACTCACGTACTTAAAGTGTGGAGTGGGCTCGGATACAACCGCCGCGCAAAATATTTACGTGAATCAGCCGGCATAATTAAAAATAAATTTGCCGGCCGGGTACCACAAACTATTACTGAATTAATCACGCTGCCCGGCATCAGTCACGCCACTGCCGCGGCAATTTGTGCATATGCCTTTAATCAGCCGGTGGTATTTATCGAAACTAATATTCGGACTGTTTTCCTGTACGAGTTTTTTAAAGATGAGCAGGGAATTTCTGACAAAAAAATAATACCTCTCGTCATGAGTACCCTTGACCGGAACCATCCACGAGAATGGTATTGGGCGCTCATGGACTATGGAACGTATTTGAAAAAAACCTTTGGTAATCCCAATATCCGCAGTAAAGAGTACATGAAACAAAGTAAATTTGCTGGCTCAAACCGGCAAATCCGGGGGTTAATTCTGAAAGTATTATTGGAAAAATCCGCTTTAACCAGAGGACAACTCACACAACTTCTCGAAAGAAATTTAGAACAGGTCAGCGCAATCTTACAGCAAATGGAAAAAGAGGGGTTAATTAGTCAGACAGGTGACCAATTCGTGATTAAACCATAAATCGGTTATAATGCTTACTGCTTTGGTTTCGGGCTTGCCCGCCGACTTGGCTTTCGTAGCCGTTTCGGCGAAGGAGGCAGCTTTAGCGCAGGCGGGGATTAGTTCAGTTGGCTAGAACGCACGGCTGGGGGTCGTGAGGTCAGAGGTTCAAGTCCTCTATCCCCGACTAGTATGTAGTAGACGCTCTTTTAGGAGTGTCGCGAACGGCTCTTTTAGTTGATAGGACAATACTTTTTGCTCGTCAACTGTAAAGTTCAAGAAAATATAACGACAAACTCTATCTTTAATCACTACGTCTGCGGATTTGAAGATACTGGCGGCATTTTTTGATAAGTTCAAGAATTGTTCTATAGTGAGTCGGTCTGTTTCCGGCTCCCTCAATTGCGCTTCTAAATCTTCAATCTCTCCTTTAAGCTCCTCTATTTGTGTATCTAGCTCAGCAATTTTGTGTGATATGACTTTCCATACTGAGCTATCTGTTTCAATTTTAACTATTTGAAGAGCGCGTTCTTTATGCTCCTGTATGACTGATTTAAGAATGCCTCGTTTATTGTGGAGTTGTTTTCGGACGCTCTGACGTTTCACATCCGTAACTTGATTTAGATTTTTGTAGTAATCTTGATACTCTTTTTCTGTAAAATTAAGTCCGTCGGCCAAAAACTCGTAAATGAAATCAAATACCACTTTAGCTCTAATTGACCGCTTTTTACGCGAGCAAAACTCGTTATCGCACCGGTAATACAAATATCTTTTAGCACTCTGACTTGTTGATGGTGCAACTACACACGGATTATTGCAATAAGAGCAGAGCACCATACGACGAAGAGGATAAAAAGTAATTTTATGAGGGGTGGTTGGTCGTATTTTACGATAATCTAGTCGTTGTACGCTAATATAATCGGCTTCTGAAACAGCCGGTACAAAGTTGTAAAGCTCACATAGATTAACTTCTTGACCAGCTTGGATAAGTACACCTCGATAAAAGGGGTCATGGAAAATCTTGCTGAGTATCCGCTTATCCATATCTACATTTTTTCTGGATTTTTTGATAACTCTTGCATAACCGTTTTTGTTCATATAGTCGGATATGACTTCAATTGCGGTTGCTTTTCCCCTCATTTGCCATGCCTCACAAATAAGCTCAAAGTTCTTAACGTCTGGTCGATATATACCGTCCTCGTTGAGGTACCCATGCTTGGGTATAGGTGTCCTACCTTCTCTAAAGCGGCTACGCACCCCGCGTGTCACTTTTTGTGATAAGTCGTCAGAGTATTGTTTGGACAATACAAATGCCATACCGAGGAGCATTTTTCCGTTCGCATCATTGGTAAAATGATGAGTAACAAACTTCAAATCTTTTATTACACCTTGGTCTATTAGGTCAATAATCTCGCCGCCCTCTTTCATATTGCGTGCAAGTCTGTCTGGGTTCCACGCAAGAATACTGTCATATTTTCCAGCTTTAATGTCTTTTAACATTTGGGTAAACACCGGACGCTGATTTGGTTTTTTGGCGGATTTAGTTTCAATAAGGGGCTTTCCAACGATATTTATGTAAGTTCTCGCCGCAAGCTCTTTACACTCAAGTATTTGGTCGGGGATGCTTCTTACTTGCCGTGTTTCGTCTGATGTTGATTTACGGGCATAAAGAGCATACTTGAGTTTTGTGACGTCCAACTCGGAAGTATCCATATTGGTATAACATATAAACGCAATACACTAAACTTTTTTCTTGTACCGGAGCCATACCGTATCTTTATCCATTTGTTTTACTTCAAAAAGACTATATTTGGTAACATCTACATCGTCTGTTCGCCTCTCAAAAACAGACGGAGCACTAGCTTTATTGAGCGCGAGTGGTGTAACTAATAGGCTAATTTCATCTACCAAACCTGCGGCCATAACTGAACCATTGAGTAAACCGCCGCCTTCAAGTAACAATCGGTCAATGTGAAACTTATCCTTCAATTTATGAAATAACTCACCAAAATCAACTTCTTCTTGCCCGCCAAATACGTATGAAATACTCTTGCTTTGTAAATAGGCGAGATAATCTTTTGGAGTTTGACTCGTAACCACAACAATCAGGTGTTCTTTTTCCGGTTGGTTACTCAACGTAATCATATTTGAGTCCCAACGCAGCAATCCTTTTGTATCTACCGCAACCATAAAATTACTGCCGTTATATGGAGCTATAAAATCAGAACTATCAACTTCTTTCGTCAAAGGTGGGAGCGGGGTTCCGACGCCCTGCGCAAACATTTCCATTGTGACACGACCACACAGCCATGCTTTGGCTTCCAACAGATGTTCAACCTGCGTGTAGATTTCAAAATGGTCATTGAGTATTTCCACTCCTTTTACACCACTCGCAATTTTCCCATCAATGGTACTCATCATGTGGCACACTACGTAGGGACGATTTTGTTCAACCATATCTAAATTATACACCAAAATAGCGGTAAAACGGGGGTTTTAAGACTTAGTGTACCGGTTAATCTTTCTTCGCTGGATTAGCTTCTCCCGGCTTATTTTTTATCTTATACTTCTTACTTTTTCTTTCAAAATCTTCGTTTTGAAGTCTTTTGCTCATAAGATGGAGTAGAAAACTTTGCCTATATCTATCAGTACATCTAACTACAAAAGTTTTATCTACTTTTTTATGAGCCAATAAATATCCTCTGGCACCATTAAAAGTCCTATTGTTTAACTCTCGCACCATATTATGGTCTAGGCTGGCGTAACCATTAAACCCACAATTGTTTACCAAAAGTGCTATTTGTGAAGTTAGAGGCACAGTAACCTCAATTGTGGCCGAATTTGGAGGTACTCCGTAAAAAGAGTTCATCATTGCAAAATCGTATTGAAAAACTGGAAAATCAGACGAGATAAAAAATTGGTCATCGTCGTTATATTGAACGTTCAAAAATAAAAAATCAGAAAATCTCCACCTGTTAAGGTCAATTGCAGTTGCGACCGAAATCGCAAAAAACGTGTTCTCTTCTTTACCTTGGTCAAGTTCTTCATGAAGTTTAGACTTTTTACCTTTTATAAACTGCTCTTCGTTGGACTTCACCAAATTAAGAACATCATCAATAAATTTATGATAGTGCTGTTTGTTTGTTGGAGTTCTTGCCTCTAATGTACTTATAAACAAAGCAACTTTTTGTTTTTCTTCTTCTGACAACTCAATCCTATTGAGTATTTTTGTTTCAAGAATTGACTTATAATCTCCTTCTATTTTCGCTAATGCTTGTTCAAGTAAATTGACGGGTGATTTAGGGGTTTCGTAAAAACTGTTAATCTTACATAAATTAAATGGCGTAATTTGCTTTGGTATTGCAGTATCAAATGATTGATAAAGACCTCGTGGGGACTCATACACCCATACGAACGGCTTTTTATCAGTCTTATCAGTGAAATACTCTAAATAACTTTGTCTTGGGATAAAATGTTCTTGTTTAGTATGACTAGTTTTTTTCATATTTTTAAGATGCACTGAGAGAATAAAATCTCTCATCAAAACATCTCTTCTAAACCTTTTATTACTTCACTTTCGCTCATAGGTTCGTAGGTTTGGTGCTTAGCGATATTTTTAATCAGTTCACTAAAGTGCGCCTGTATCTCAAAAGTTTTTTTTCGAAGCGCGCCATATCTTACTAGCAGGTCTGCCAACTCGGTAATCATATGGTCTATCCTACGGTCTTGAATGCTCGACTGCTTATCCTCTTTCAACAAAAGCTGACTAAGTCGCTTTTCTTTGAGCAAGATAAGTTGTGCTAAATGCCGTTCATCATCAATTACGAGGTCTAAGTCTGAAAAGGGCAGTAGGGATGGAGTAAAACTCTTGCTATCAAAAGTTTTTTTATAGTTTTCAAACGCATCCGGCGAAATATCTTCATTGAAGAGTTGCGCCGCGCGGCGCGCGCACTCTGCACAACTCACTCCATTTCGTATCCACATTGCATAGATACCCCAATAATTGCTTTTGACGACTTTGCCGTTTAAGACTGTTTTCATACATAAGTTCAATACATTGGTAGTAGATATTAGTGGTCGTGTATATCTGATTTGGGTAAATTTTCTGTATAGGTTATCCGGCCGCCTTTTCCGTCACTCATGCTTGCTGCATTTTGAGTTGCTTCTGATGAAGTAGTATCAACCGATTTTAAGGTGTTTACCATATCCGGTATCGGACTATCGTTTTCCACAGGTGGGTTTGGTATTTGCGGAGCATGAGTTTTGTCAGTGAAATCATCAGTACTCATATAGTTGATTATACATCATTGGCGCTCTGTTTACTTCTAAAATCCGTGCATCAAAAGTAGCATAATCCCAATGTGTTAAAATTGACTCGGCAAGAGGTTTAAGGAGTTCAATACTCGTCGCTTCTGCTCGACTAGTATGTAGTTAACACACTTTTATACGTGTTATTAATGGCTTTTTTAGTTGATCAGACAATAAATTTCTCCTCATCCGCTGTTAAGTTCAAGTAAATATAACGACTAATTTCATCTTATATAGCAGAATTAGTGGATTCGCTGTTGGGGATTATCAGTTGACCTACGTGCATATAAAGTATATTTGAGACTAGTAAAATCTAAATTAATCCATAATTCACTTACAATTATAGATCATGTTAGAGCCTGTTTGAAAACTCCT
>DQGR01000034.1:14865-15060 GCA_003524845.1 Patescibacteria group bacterium | reverse complement strand
CGCGAACGACCGCACAAAGCGCAGCGGTTACGATTGCGGGTGGTAAACTTTTGTGGTTTTTTAAATTTAACTATGTCAGATGTTTTCGCCATACTTTGAAACTAGATTAGTGATTAAAAATTTATGAATTATTTTCAATTCTTAACTCATAAATCTTAATTCTTAACTTTTGTTTCCTCCTTTTCAAACGGCATG
>DQGR01000034.1:0-14756 GCA_003524845.1 Patescibacteria group bacterium | reverse complement strand
ACTTTGGCAGTGGTGGCAAGCGGCTTTTGACCGGTAATCACTGCCAGCTGCTCCGCCACCTTATCCAGCAGTTTGCGGTCAGCCAGTGCCTCACCCAAACCCACATTCACTACAATTTTGGTAAGTTTCGGTACTGCCAGCAGGTTTGCAATCCCCAGCTCTTTTTTGAGCTCAGGTTTAATGGTTGAATTGTATTGGTCAAGTAATGACATACCAGGTAGTAGATTTTTGATTTTTCTTCCAGAAAAGATTTAAAAATCAGACTCCTCAATGAAAATTAAATTATATATATGTAATCAATTTGTCAGGTATAAAGCTTTTTCTATCAAAAATTCACTACCTGGTATACTTCAAATAAGCTGTTTACATTTACTGCAAATCCGGTGTTTTTCTTTTCCGGCAGCTTGAAATCCCACTCGGGTCGGTTTTTTGCACTTCGGACAAATCAAAGCCACCCGGGCTAAGGGAAGCGCACGGGGGATGTCAACAATGCCACCCGGATTTTGCGCATCGCGCTTTTTCATATGACGTTTAAAAACATTTAACCCCGGAACCACAACCGCGCTTTCTTTGGTCAAAACGGTTTCGACTTTTCCCCGTTTGCCCCGGTCTTTGCCTCCGGTAACCATAATTTCATCGCCCTTTTTAATTTTCATACCAGGTAGTAGAACTTCGATTTTTTAACAAAAAATTTTATTCTACTTTTTTTTAAAAGTTTTATTTTCCAAGCGTGAGTATTTCGATCCGGTGCAACGCACTATCGAAGTTTCACTACCTGGTCATAGTTAATAGACCTCGTCAGCCATGGACACGATTTTATTAAAGCCTAATTCTTTCAATTCCCGAGCTACCGGTCCAAACACCTGGGTGCCGCGCGGATTTTTGTCCTTGGCCGTATCAATAATTACGGCTGCATTGTCATCAAAACGAATATATGAACCGTCTGAGCGCCGTTTCTCTTTGCGCGTGCGCACAATCACCGCTTTAACCATTTCGTGCCGTTTCACGGTGCCGTACGGATCAGCTTTTTTAACCACTGCGTTTACAACGTCGCCAATGTAACCGAATTTCCGCTTTGATCCGCCATAGACCTGAATTACCGAAATTTCCCGGGCTCCGGTGTTATCTGCGACTGTTAATAAAGTTCGTAACTGAATCATATAGTTATGTTTTTGTTTTCGTATCGGTAACTACTTCGCCGACTTTAAAATGAATCTGTTTTGATAGTGGCCGGGTGGGAACTAGAGTCACCACATCTCCAACAGTTAACTTTTCATCAGTGTGGGCTTTGATCCGGCTGGTGCGTTCCACCACTTTTTTGTATAACGGGTGACGCCAGACCTTGCGCACGGCAACAACTACCGCATTGGTCATTTGATTGGTAACTACTGTTCCCGTCAATTTTTTCATACTTTTTTCTCCTGGCGTGTTAACTCTTGTAATACGGTCCGAATCCGGGCAATATCAACCCGCAATACCCGTTCTAAACGAGTGTTTTTATTCTGTTTTTCAAATCGCTCAATCCGCGTTTTGGTTAACTCACTTAATTTTGATTTGAGTTCTTTCTGCAACTCTTCCCGTGATTTCCCATGTAATGATTTACGCTCGTTTGTTTTCATACCAGGTAGTAGTCCCGCACATCTTTTAATAATTTTCCAAATAGTGATGCGGGGTCACTACCTGGTCATACTTCTTCACGCGAAAGAAATTTCACTTTAACCGGTAATTTGGCTGCGGCGAGACGCATAGCTTCTTGCGCTGTCTCCCGCGGAATTGCCCCCATTTCAAATAAAATCCGGCCTGGTTTGACGACGGCGACGTATTCGGCAATGTCGCCTTTACCTCCACCCATGCGTGTTTCCAAAGGTTTTTTTGAAATCGGCTTGTCCGGAAAAATCCGAATCCAGATCCGGCCGCCGCGTTTCGTATAATGAGTCAGGGTTCGGCGTGCCGCTTCAATTTGCTTGCTGCTGACCCAACCCGAACTTAAGGCCTTCATCCCGAATTCGCCAAAATTGATTTCAGCTCCCCGCATGGACATACCGGCGCGGCTACCCCGAAAGCTTTTTCGATATTTTGTTCGTTTTGGTGTCAACATAAAGTTTTACGATTTTTTACATATCCAGACTTTAATACCGATATATCCTGATTTAGTCAGCGCCGGGATTGAAGCGTAATCCACTTCTTCCCGAATTGTCGAAAGTGGAATCGTACCCTGTTTGTATTTTTCCCGGCGGGAAATTTCCGCTCCAGCAATCCGGCCGGCCAGTTGAATCTGGACTCCCTTGGCTCCAGCATTCATCACCCGTTCAATTGACTGCTTGATCACCCGACGATGAGGCAAGCGCTTAATTAACTGGTCTGAAATATTGGTGGCGACAATCTGCGCATCCAGATTTGGCTCTTTTACCGGTTCCACTTTCAGCTCAATTTTTTGCGGTGTAGTGCTTTTTTGTTTACTTAAAAATTTAGTGATGAACTTTTTTAAATCTTCCAGTCCGGTACCACCCCGCCCAATGACGACACCGGGTCGCGTAACGTAAATAGTCACATCAACTTTGTTAATTGACCGGTCGATTTCAATTCGGGACAGGCCCGCTGATTTAAGCCGTGTTTGTAACGTTTCACGTAGTTTTACGTCTTCAAATAACAACTGCTTGTACCGCTTGCCATCTGCAAACCAACGGGAACTCCAGCTATAAAGTGGACCGAGACGAAAACCAAATGGATTTACTTTTTGTCCCATACGTTTTACTTTTTCTCCTTTATGACTCCTGTTTTAGGAGTAGCGTCTTTTGCTGCAACTGCTTTTTCATCGGTCAAAACCACTCTCACATGACTCATCCGTTTTTTATAGGTATGNNTCAATCAGTTTTTTGAGTGCCTGCGCGCCATTTTTATTGAGATGGGTAAGCATGCTCGCGGCTGTTGCAGGCGCCATAGAATGAACTTCGCGAGCAAGAAGTTGCATTTTTCTCGGTGAAATCCGAATATAACGGCTGATTGCTTGTACTTCCATATATTTTTTACGTCTTTTCTAGTACCCGTTTCGTCATTTGTCCATGTCCACGGAACAGACGGGTAAGTGCAAATTCACCCAACCGGTGACCAACCATATCTTCTGATACAAACACTTCGATAAACGCCCGGCCGTTGTGGACTAAAAACCGGTGCCCGACAAATTCAGGCGCAATCTGGCACGCACGTGACCAGGTTTTGATCGGCTTTTTCTGTCCGACTGCATTTAAATCGCGCACCTTTTTTAGGATACGCGGATCTATATACGGACCTTTTTTACTTGATCGACTCATAGTTTATAATTAATATTTCTTTTTTACGCAGGGGATCCCTCGGCGGGAAACGCCTCGGGATGACACTACGGTGTCATTTTTTCCTTCTGGAAACAATAAATTTTGTACTGTATTTATTCGGTTTGCGGGTCCGTTTACCCAAAGTGCGCTTGCCCCATGGACTCTTTGGTGAAACCAGACCGATACCACTGCGACCTTCTCCACCGCCGTGCGGATGAGTCCGTGGGTTCTGTGCTGTTCCGCGTACTTCAGGACGTAGTCCCATGCGGCGCGCCCGACCGGCTGTACCCAATTTCTGGTGTCGCCATTCTACATTACCCAGCTGTCCAATGGTAGCCTTGCATTCACCAATAAAACGCCGTACCTCACCAGAGGGAAACCGCACCTGCACCCATTCTCCTTCTTTGGCGAGAACTACCGCAGCACTTCCAGCTGAACGCACTGTCTTGGCACCCCTGCCTGGGATCAGTTCTAGGTTGTGGACGGCAGTACCAACGGGAATCAGATTAAGCGGCAGTGTATTTCCCGGTTTAATCTCGGCCTTTGCTCCAGTATGTAATACGTCACCGACATTGACTTTGTCTGGAGCTAAAATATAGCGTTTTTCGCCGTCAGTATAAATTAAAAGTGCAATTCTAGTATTGCGGTTTGGATCGTATTCAATCGCATCAACCCGCGCTGCTACCCCATCTTTGTCCCGGCGAAAGTCAATCATCCGATAGTAACGTTTTTTCCTACCACCCTGATGGCGGATTGATACCTGACCGGTATTATCCCGTCCCGATCTTTTGGGAAGGATATAGGTCAGTTTTTTTTCTGGTTCTTTATTCGTTAATTGCATAGCATTATTTCTTTTCACCTGTTGAAAATACAGCAATGGTCTGTTCTTTCGCCAACTTTACGAGCGCTTTTTTCCAGGCGCTAGTTTTTCTTACCGTCCGCTTGCGGCCGGTTTTCATCTCTTTACCAGGCACGGTAATCGACCGGACGTCAAGCACTTTTACTTTGTACAGCTCGTTTACCGCCCGCGCTACGTGCACTTTATGACTTTGCTTCGCCACCTGAAACGTATACCAACCCTTTTGTGCCAGTTGCAACGATTTTTCAGTAATAATTGGTCTAATTATGACAGTCATACGCTTTTTTTCATTCCGGCTTCAAGCCGCAACCAGAGTGCTTTAGCCGCGTCTTCTGCGGCAATTACATGTTCATGGGTCAGAAGATCAAGTAGCGACAGGCTCTCCGCAGTGCGCAGTGTCACAAGCGGCAGATTGCGTGTCGCTTGAATGGCTTTTTTCATTTTGGGTCCAAATACAAATAATACTTTTTTATCAAGTAAATTTGTCTTTTCCAGAAACTTGTGCATGTCCCGGGTTTTGCCGCTGATTTTATCAACACCGGACAGCACGCTGACGGCTTTGTCTTTTATCCGGTCTGACAAAACTGACGCAAACGCCTGCCGCCGCATCTTTTGCGGTAATGATAACTCAAAGTGTCGGGGTTTTGGTCCAAAGGTAATTCCGCCACCGACAAAAATAGGGGCGGTGATAGCGCCGTGCCGAGCTCTACCCGTCCCTTTTTGCCGGTAAATTTTGCGGGTTGAACCGGTGACTTCGCCTCGGGTTTTGGTCGAAGCCGTCCCTTGACGCAGGTTGGTTTGGTAGACACGAATTGCCTGTAAAATCTGTGCATTTGCCACTGCCTTTTCCATGAGTTTCGGTACTGCACTTTCGGCTTTGGCTTCGCCGGTAACCGAAAACGTCGGCAGTGAAAAACCACTGGCCACTTTTTTAATAGTAACAACTTTCGGTTTAACAGCTGCTTTAACTGCTGTTTTGGTTACTTTTTTAGTAGTGTTGGTCGTCTTTGGCATACCAGGTAGTAGATTTTCGATCTTTTTCAAAGAAAATGAATCAAAAATCTGTTCTTAAAAAAATACTTTTTATACTCATAAGGTTTATTTAACCAGGTAAACCATTTTCTATCGAAAATTCACTACCTGGTGTTTTGTTTGCTAATTTTCACAAATGCTCCACGTGCACCGGGAACCAAACCTTTGATTTGCATCTGATTTGTAGCTGAATCAATACCGGTAACTGTCAGACCGGTAACCGTCTTCTGGCTCCCACCCATGCGTCCAGCCATCCGTTTACCCTTGTAGACCCTACCTGGGGTGGTAGTTTGGCCAATTGAACCCGGCGCTCGCTCGCGGTCTGATTGACCATGGGTACGTGGACCGCCGCGGAATCCGTGACGCCTGACGCCACCCTGAAAACCTTTACCTTTAGCTAGTGCCGTGACTTTAACGCGATCTCCGACTTTAAACACCTGATCAACTGAAATTTCCGCTTTGGGTTCAAGCTTCAGGTCTTCTCCGGCAACTCGTATTTCCCGTAAAAAACGGGGCAGCTTTTCAGTCTGACCCGTCTTTTTAAGATGTCCGCTCAGGGGTTGATTGGCTTTTTTAAGGTTCCAGTCAAAACCTACTTGCAGGCTATCAAGACCATCTTTTCCGCTGGTTTTGACCTGCACGACCATACCCGGTGTGACGAGCACTTCCGTGACCGGAATACTTTTGCCGGCTTCGGTAAACACCCGGTGTGAGGTAAGTTTTTTGCCAAAAAAGGTAGTAATCATAGTAAATGCTGAATCAACAACAAAAACGACCCCGGTTGAGGTCGTTGGGACTTCTACCGAGACTTTTGCTCTGTTTACTTGTGAGACGCAAAGTATCTCATGAGTTAACGGATAGTATATCAGGTTCGCAGCTAACTCTCAAGCTACCCTTTGCTCTCCGCGTTTGGATTAAGTTGTAAGTTTGTGGAAAGGATCTCAGTAACTCAAAAGCTTTCTCAAGGTAACTATCTTTTCCATTATGTCCATTTTGTCCTGCTTGTGAAGTAAGCGGAAGTGCACGTGCGGCAAATGGCGCTGTCCTCAACCAAGCCCACTCAACTCCACTTGTATTAACATACCAAACAATTCGCTGATCTTCAGGCCATGTGTGTTCACGAATTGTAACCGACAACGTATCAGTATCAAGTGTTTCAGCGTAAACTTCCTGCTGGCTAGTGATACGTGAACCCACAGACTTACTCAGTGGAATGCCTGCTCTAATTTCACCGTTTTCAACTTGTATCTAGTTAAATCGGCAGGTGTATTTTGGGGCAGGAGGGATTGTTACGAGAAGTACTTAAAAAAATACTCTGGATCAGGTTGTAAACCTACTCCAGCTTAATCGTAAATTTAACTTTTAACAGTAGGATGTTCTTTTGGTTTAACCACAACTGATGACATTCCCCTAATTAGCTCACCATAAATATTAAAGGCTTGGGGGATTATTCTCACCGAAGAATACCTGCCAGTTCCTCTTAACGAGAGATACTACTTCATGTGCAGTCATATTATCGAAATCTCCCCTGAGTTTTCGATTCCCAGCATTAGTTAGAAATATTTCTCCGGGTTGCAAAAAGGGTTGCAGTTTTTCTAATCCCAAATCGACTCGTTTTTTTTCCTGCTCTTTTGCATTTCCCATATAAATTTTCCTTTCAGAATTTTCAGAATAAAGAATAATCTTTACATCTTGATCTCAATATCAACTCCCGCAGGCAGTTCGAGGTGCATGAGCTGGTCAATGGTTTTGTCGGTCGGAGAAACGATATCAATCAGCCGTTTGTGGGTTTTGATCATGAAGTCTTCACGGGAATCTTTGTCAGTAAAGGGCGAACGCTGGACGGAAAACTTTTGCCGGTTGGAAGGAAGCGGCACCGGACCCACGACTTTGGCGCCGGTCCGTATTGCCGTATCGAGAATTTGCTGACAGCACGAATCAATGATCCGTGCATCATAGGCTTTGAGTCTAACTCGAATCCGTCCTTTTGGCATACGTTTTCCTTATTAAGGTTCTATTAATTATTAGACGATAGATGGTCGAAAATAGAAGATAGGCATAGAAAGTAGAAGATCGAAAATAGAAAAATCTATCCTCAACATTCTACCCTCTATTACCATCGTCTACGCTCTATCGTCTATCGTCTTAATCTTTAAGCAATTATTTTCGTGATTACACCTGCTCCAACTGTATGGCCACCTTCGCGAATAGCAAAGCGCAAACCTTCTTCGAGTGCTACCGGCACAATCAGCTTGATCGTGGATTTGATGTTATCGCCGGGCATGACCATTTCGACTCCCTGCGGCAACGTCACTTCTCCGGTTACGTCAGTAGTTCTGATGTAAAACTGCGGCCGGTATCCGGTGAAAAATGGCGTGTGGCGTCCACCCTCTTCTTTAGCCAAAACATAGATTTCAGCCTCAAATTCGGTGTGCGGTTTGATGCTACCTGGTTTCGCCAATACTTGTCCGCGCTCGACCTGGTCTTTCTCAACTCCGCGCAGAAGCACTCCAACATTGTCTCCAGCCTGACCTTCGTCGAGAATTTTCTTAAACATTTCGACTCCAGTAACGACGGTAGATTGTGTGGTTTTGATACCAATGATCTCAATCGTGTCATTGACCTTGACGCGACCCCGATCCACCCGGCCAGTCACGACTGTACCCCGGCCTTTGATGGAAAAGACGTCTTCAATCGGCATCAGGAACGGTTTATCAAGGTCACGGACTGGTGTCGGCACATACTCATCCACGGTTTTCATCAGTTCCAGTATCGCTTCCTGAGCTTTTTCGTCGCCTTCAAGAGCTTTAAGTGCGCTCCCGCGAACAATCGGAACTTTGTCGCCCGGATATTTGTACTTGGTCAAAAGTTCGCGAACTTCCATCTCAACGAGATCCAGAAGTTCCGGATCCTGTACCATGTCGACTTTGTTCAAAAATACCACAATTGCCGGCACGTTGACCTGATGTGCAAGCAGAATGTGTTCCCGGGTTTGCGGCATGGGGCCATCGGGCGCTGAAACCACCAGAATAGCGCCGTCCATTTGCGCGGCTCCGGTAATCATATTCTTGACATAATCAGCGTGCCCCGGCGCATCAATATGCGCATAGTGGCGGGTGGCGGTCTCGTATTCACCATGATGGATGTTGATCGTGACACCCCGGGCCCGTTCTTCCGGTGCGTTATCAATATCTTCATATTTTTTGGCTGTGGCCCAGCCTTTTTTGGCGAGCGTCTGGGTAATTGCGGCAGTTAACGTAGTTTTACCGTGGTCAACGTGACCAATGGTACCAATATTGACGTGGGTTTTATTGCGGTTAAATTTTTGTTGGTCTGCCATATGAGTTTTCCTCCTTAATAAATTTTAATCAACAATTCAGCAATATAACAATTTAACAAAACTATTCTCAAATTGTTTTATTGTTGTATTGTCAAGCTTATGTACTTAGAATTCTAACATAAGTCAGGCTCGATTCGCAATAGATTGCCAGATCAGGCCACTTTTATCTATAGCAACGGCTCTTAAGCTACTTTTGCGCTAACTATCTTCTCCTGAATCTGCCTGGGCACTTCCTGATAGTGGCTCGGTTCCATATAGTAAGTCGCCCTGCCTTTGGACATGCTTCTGAGTTGGGTGGCATACCCGGATAGTTCGGATAACGGCACCAGGGCCAAAATTACAGTCACGGTGCCGCGTTTCTGTGAGCCCATGATCTGCGCCCGTTTGGCTCCGAGGTCACCAATCACGTCTCCCATGTATTCATCGGGAGTCGTGACCTCGACCTTCATAATCGGCTCCAGAAGCACCGGATCAGCCTGTTTGGCTCCGCTTTGGAATGCCATTGAGCCGGCTATTTTGAACGCAACTTCAGATGAGTCAACATCGTGGTAGGTCCCGTCGTAAAGTGTGCATTTGAAATCAACCATCGGGTAACCGGCAATCACCCCATTTTCTTTTGCTTCCCGCACGCCTTTATCAACTGCCGGAATAAACTCATTGGGGATAGCGCCACCTTTCACTTGATTGACAAATTCGTAGCCTTCGCCTCTGGCTTTTGGTTCCAGACGGATGAGACAATGACCATATTGACCTCGACCTCCAGACTGGCGGATATACTTACCTTCCGCTTCCACCAGTTTGCGAATCGTTTCTTTGTAAGCTACCTGAGGAGCACCGACGTTAGCATCAACTTTAAACTCCCGCTTCATTCGGTCCACCAGTATCTCCAGGTGCAGTTCGCCCATGCCCCAGATAATCGTCTGGTTGGTTTCGATATTGGTTTTAATTTTAAAGGTCGGGTCTTCTTCAGACAGCCGCTGCAAGGCATACCCCATTTTTTCCTGATCGGATTTGGTTTTTGGTTCAATTGCCAGTGAAATGACCGGATCCGGGAAGGTAATTTTCTCAAGCACAATCGGATGACTTTCATCACATACGGTATTACCAGTAACCGTATCTTTAACCCCGACTAAGGCCACAATTTCGCCGGCATACGCCTCATCAATTTCCTCGCGTTTATTCGCATGCATGAGGAGAATCCGGCCGACCCGCTCTTTAACGCCTTTATTCGGATTGTAGACATAGGAACCTGATTTGACCGTGCCGGAGTAAATCCGGACGTACGTCAGTTTACCCACATGCGGGTCAATCTGAATTTTAAAAGCCAGACCTGAAAATGATTCTTCATTGATAAGTTTGCGGGTAAGCTTTTTGGTTTCGTCTTTCGGATCAACACCTTCAATGTGGCCTAAATCCTTGGGCGATGGCAAATAGTCAACGACAGCATCCAAAAGCGGTTGCACACCTTTATTACGAAGTGACGTGCCGGCATAAATTGGGACCAGTTTGTAGGCAATCGTGGCTTTGCGTAAGCCTGCCTTAAGTTCATCAATTGAAAGTTCCTCACCGTTTAAGTATTTTTCAAGTAGCGTATCGTCAGTTTCGGCAATCCGCTCAATAAGGGCCGCGCGCGAGGTTTCGACTTCTTCTTTGTATTCAGCTGGAATCTCATCTGAGACGTCAAACTTGGCGCCCAATTCATCGCTTCCCCATACCAGAACTTTGCGGGTGAGTAAATCAATATTGCCTTTGTAGGTTGATTCACTCCCCATAGGCACGACCATGACCGCGGTTTTGACCCCCAGACGCTCTTCGATCATCTTGATAGTATGGCGAAAGTCGGCCCCGACCTTATCCATTTTGTTGATAAAGCAAATCCGCGGCACATGGTATTTGTCAGCCTGGTGCCAAACCGTTTCTGACTGCGATTGTACGCCTTCTTCCGCGTCAAGTACCGTTACGCCACCATCCAGTACACGCAGTGACCGTTCAACTTCGGCGGTAAAGTCAACGTGTCCTGGAGTATCGATAATATTGATACGTGTATCTTTCCAGAAGGTGGTCGTAGCCGCTGAAACGATCGTTATACCGCGTTCCCGCTCCTGATCCATCCAGTCCATGGTGGTCGTACCTTCGTCAATATCACCGATTTTATAGGTGCGGCCAGTGTAAAACAGGATACGTTCAGTCGTGGTGGTTTTTCCGGCATCGATGTGGGCAATAATCCCGATGTTACGGATTTTATCGAGTGGAACATTGCGGTCTTTGGTAACAATTGATTGCTGCTGTTGAGCCATACCAGATAGTAGTCCCGCACATCATTTTTATAATTTTCCAAATAGTGATGCGGGATCACTACCTGGCCATGTGTGCTTCGCTTAATTAAAAGTTAAAAAATCAAAATGTAAAATTCCGGTGGAAAATTTTGAAACAGGTGCTTTTACCACCTGAAATGGGCAAAGGCGCGGTTGGATTCGGCGGTTTTATGCATGGCATTGCGTTTGCGAATCGCTTCGCCTTTGCCTTCAACAATATCCAGAAATTCCGCTGCCAGTTTTTCCGCAAACGTATGGTATTCTTTGTTTGAACGGGCTTTGGCCGCAGTCAGGATCCAGCGGATGGCCAAAGAGTTACGCCGTTCACCTCGGACTTCAGTCGGTACCTGATAGGAAGCGCCACCAATCCGCCTTGGGCGAACTTCCATGCGCGGGCTGACTGTTGCAAGCACAGTTTCAAACAGTTTGGCCGGGTCATGACCTTTGGCTTTAATGATTTCAAATGCTTTGTAGACTACGCTCTGCGCAACTGATTTCTTTCCATCCCGCATCAGTTTATTGGTAAATTTGGCCACCAACCGATTTCCGTATAACGGATCGGCTTCGATGATTTTTTTTCGAATAACTTTTCTTGAACGTGCCATACCAGATAGTAGTCCCGCACATCATTTTTATAATTTTCCAAATAGTGATGCGGGATCACTACCTGGCCATGTGTGCTTCGCTTAATTAAAAGTTAAAAAATCAAAATTAAAAATTTTATGCTGCTGGCGCCGCGGGTGCTGGAGCTACAGGCGCTGCGGCTTTTGGAGCTGCAGGAGCTACTGCACCAGACTTTTTCGCGCCATAGCGGGATCTACCCTGCTTGCGATTNNGGAATATAGGCAGTAATTTCAATTTTATTGGATAATCTCACCCGAGCCACTTTTCGGAGAGCTGAATTTGGCTTCCGGGGCGTCATGGTTTTAACCAAAGTCACAACTCCGCGCTTTTGCGGCGCCGGAATGGTTTTGGTGACGCGATCCTTGGCATTATAAAACCGGCGCAAAACCGCCGCCTTAACTTTGCGGGCCGGTGTTTTTCTTCCTTTACGAATCAGTTGATTGATGGTTGGCATAGTCTTATGTATTTGGCGGTAGATGATGGAATATAGAAAATGGGAGTCGGAGGTAGAAAATTGAAAATAGAAAACCTCAATCTTCTATCCTCGATTCTCTACCACAATCTTCCATGCTCTATCATCTATCGTCTCGAAAATGTATGGCTATATGGCTAATTATAACTGAATCTTCAATCTTACTCAAGCCTGGCCCGATCCATACTCACCGGAATCAGACGGCCAATAATCACGTTTTCTTTAAGTCCGACAAGATTATCTTCTTTTCCGGCAATTGAGGCGTCAGTCAACACATTCGTAGTCTCCTGGAATGAGGCGGCTGATAACCATGATTCGGTATAGAGTGAAGCGCGGGTCACGCCTAAAATAACCACTTGAGCCGTAGCCGGCTCTCCGCCTTCGGCCAAGACCCGGGCATTTTCTTCTTCAAACGTCAGTTTGTCAACGAGTTCGCCAGGCAAAAGTGTCGTGTCTCCGCTCGTTTCAATCCGGACTTTGTCACTCATTTTGCGGACAATGACTTCAAAATGTTTGTCGTTAATGGGAATTCCCTGCGACTCATACACTTTCTGGATTTCATTGATGAGATACTGCTGGGCACCGCGCAGTCCGCGCACCTTCAACACTTCTTTCACATCCAGGTAACCGCTTGCCAGCTGCTGCCCGACACTGACCAGATCTCCCTCTTTAACCAGGAATTCGCTGGTTGCCGGAATCAAATACTCACGCTCTTCAGCCGGCTTAATACCGATGCTTTTAATCCGGACCAGGCGACCGTCTTCTTTTTCAACAATTTCCACCTTACCTGCTATTTCGGCAATTGGAGAAAGCGCCTTGGGAGTTCTCGCCTCAAATAACTCTTCAACCCGGGGTAGTCCTTGCGTCACATCAAGTCCGACAATTCCCCCGGCATGACGCACCCGCATGGTGAGCTGTGTACCCGGTTCGCCAATTGACTGGGCCGCCACAATACCTACCGGTACGCCAATTTCCACGCGCTTGCGGGAAGAAAAATCTTTCCCATAACAGGTGGCGCATAACCCATAGCGCGCTTTGCAGGTTAGCGGCGACCGGGCCATAATGGTTTCTACCTCCTCTTTTTCAAATAGGTCAACGATTTCCTGGGTGACTTCAACACCGGCCTCGCACAGGACTTTTTTTGATTTTGGCTTGATTACGGCTTCGGCTAGAATCCGCCCTAAAATACGTAAAGCAAACGTAGCCTGACGTGCATCATCGCGGTTAAATTCTACGCCGTCAGTGGTCTGACAGTCTTCAAGCCGGATAATTGCGTCGTGCGATACGTCAACCAGTCTGCGGGTCAGGTACCCGGCATCAGCAGTTTTGAGCGCCGAATCAGTCAAACCCTTACGTGACCCCCGGGTGGAGGTGACGTATTCAAAAATTGACAGTCCCTCGCGGAAATTTGATTTGGTCGGCAATTCAACAATTTTTCCGAGCGGGTCAACCACCAGTCCGCGCATGGCCGCCAGTTGCTTCAACTGATCTTTCGAAGCCCGGGCTCCACCTGATTCAATAATAATCCGGACCGGATTGTCTTTTGAGAGCCGGGCCCAGGTTTCATCGGCAATAGTTTCGGTAATTTCAATCCAGATTTCATTGGCGAGCCGGCGTTTTTCTTCAAGCGTAATTAAACCCTGCTGGTAATTCTGTTCGACTTCACTGACCCGTTTTTCCGCCGCGGCAATAATTTCACTTTTATGTGGAATCATCTCGTTGTCAAATACGGAAAGTGAAATACCTCCGGAAATGGTCGCCCCCTTGAAACCTAGGTTTTTAATATCATCAATCAAATGCGCTACTTCTTCTTTGGTCACGAGATCAAGCGCTTTGGTAATAATCTGTTTAATCGTTGCGGCTTTTACCGGTTCGTTGAAAAACCTGAGTTCGACAGGCAGAATTTCGTTGAAAAGAATCCGCCCTACGGTTGTGGTCGTGAGTTTTTTATTGATTCGCACCCGGATCGGCTCCCGTAAGCTCAAGCTATTGGTCTGTGACGCCAAAATTGCTTCTGCCTCATCACTGACAATCGGCAGTTCTGCCTCGGGTTTATTTTCAAGATTTGGATCAATCGTCGTCAGATAATAACAACCCAACGCCATGTCTTTATTTGGCACCGTGATCGGCGCTCCGTCTGCAGGTTTCAAAAGATTATTGACCGGCATCATGAGACTAATCGCTTCTTCCTGTGAGGATTTGGAAAGTGGAATATGTACTGCCATCTGATCACCATCAAAATCAGCGTTGTAGCCGGCACAGACACATGGATGAATCCGGATTGCAGCGCCTTCGATGAGAATTGGCATGAATGCCTGAATTCCCAGTTTGTGAAGTGTGGGTGCCCGATTGAGAAGTACTGGATGATTTTTGGTTATTTCTTCCAGGAAATCGAATACTTCCGGGTCTCTGCGTTCAAGCACGTTTTTGGCTGACTTCACATTGGGAGCCAAACCGCGCGCAATCAGTTCACGCAGTACAAACGGCTTAAACATTTCTAAAGCCATTTCTTTGGGCAATCCGCATTGACCAAGACTCAATTCCGGCCCGACCACAATCACTGAACGACCCGAGTAGTCGACGCGCTTACCCAGAAGATTTTGCCGGAAACGGCCTTGTTTACCACGCAACATATCTGAAAGTGAACGCAAAGCTTTGGTCATCACCCGTGAGGTGGGTCGTTGGGTCGTATCAATGAGCGAATCAACCGCTTCCTGCAGCATGCGTTTTTCATTGCGCAAAATAATTTCCGGGGCTCCGAGATCAATCAGGTGTTTGAGCCGGTTATTGCGGTTAATCACCC
>DQGR01000001.1 GCA_003524845.1 Patescibacteria group bacterium | reverse complement strand
ACCCCAATATTCACAATATATAGTTTGCCCTTTTCTATCTTATAGTGTATACTACCGGCTATTATAGGTTATGGAACAACTGCCGATAACCCCACATACGCCGACTGCAACCATTCTCTATCGCCAATCCTGGCTGGAAGAGTTGCGCCGTGGCATGCGCTCGTTTTCCCTGGGAATTGTACTCATGCTGCTCGCCTTCGGCGGGCTCGTGAGCGCCTTTTCCCCATTGCTCAAGGCTGAAGCCATTTATTTGGCCGGCACGCTCAAACTCAAGCTCATGGAACAGATTAAACAGACTACGCTCGCCCTTTCGCCTTTGGCTGAGCCTGGAGCCCCAATTCCCACGCCTAAACCCCACTTTAATCCCTTAGTGGCGCCTGATGGCACACAAATCGTGCCAGTTGACACTGATTTTAGTATCATTATTCCCAAAATCGGAGTAAACGCGATCGTCATTCCCAAGGTCGACCCCACCAGGCCGGCTATTTATAACTCTGCTCTGAAAAAGGGTGTAGCACACGCCGCTACCTCGTTTTTTCCCAATGAACAGGGCACCGTCTACCTGTTTTCCCATTCTACAAACTATGAGTGGTTTGTGCGTGATTTAAACGCTATCTTTTACCTGGTCAAGAACCTGGAGGCTGACGACTTGATCGTCCTGATGTACCAGGGCAACCGCTATACGTATAAAATTACGGATAAAAAAGAAGCCTCGGCCCGTGAGGTCTCATATCTGGTGCCGAGCGCCCGCCGCAACCTGATTCTGCAAACCTGCTGGCCGCCCGGAACCACATTTCGGCGTCTGCTCGTATTTGCCGACCTGATTGACGAGGCACGGCCAGCTCAATAACTATAAGTCTAACTTTATATGGGCTTTTTTTGGTTCGTTACGGAAAAACTAATTCCTAAATACTACTTGTCATGCTGAATTTATTTCAGCATGACAAGCACTTTTAGGTCCATTAATCCCAAAGGGATCCCTTCGGGACAATTTCAAGATGACAGCGAACGAGACAAATAAAGGGCATATTTATTAACTTATAGTTCTTGACAATAGGACTATCCTATGGTAGCATTTTCTCTAACTATGACTAAACAACTTATTCGTTTAGCACTATTTCTTGTCGCGCTGCTTGCGACAGTGACACCTGCGTTTGCGCAGCAATACGGTGGCCAGTATGGCAGCACGACTACTCCAAGCGACTTAACCGTCAATAAAATGGTGAGAAGTCCCCTGCCTCCGTATCCGTTTGTCGAAAACCTAGGTGATAATGATATTACTCATTCACCTGATAGTCAGGTAGTTTTTTCAATTACAGTTTATAATTCAGGTAATCAACGATTTGAGGAAATCAAGGTGGATGATTATTTGATTGAGTTTCCGCAGCGGATAATCTCGGCAGAAGTTGATCAGGAATTTGAAGGTTCATTTTCTAATAACCGACTTACTTTTAAAATAAAAAACTTAGATGCTGGTCAAAATCGGACGGTTGAAGTCCGGGCGAAAATTGCGCCAGCAAATGTTTTTCCTACTGATCGCAGCTTGTTCTGTGATAACACCAACAAAGTCGAAGTTCGTTCTGAAGATCGTTATGACGATGATACTGCTAAGTTCTGTATCCGCACCAATGTTCTGGGAGTGACGACTTTACCGGAAGCCGGACTGGAAGATTATCTGCCCATGCTGCCCTTTATCGGTATGGGTGCTGTTGGAATGTATTTAACACTTAAAAAGCGCTTAAGTTAAAAACAAAGTTATGAGTGCCCTGCCGGATATATAGATCAAAAATTAAATAGCAAAAAAAGTATCGGCAGGAAGTATTTCCTGCCGATCTTGCGTTTAGCGGTTTACCCTGAGCGCAGTCGAAGGGCTCATTAACAAAAGAATAGACTAGGAAGAAACAGAAGACGATCGCTTTGAACGTTTTGTTTGTTTGATGTTGAGTGTCTGATTCACATCATTTGTCCAATCAAACAGATGACCAAATGCAGTTAGAGTGAATGAATAGAAATTATTTACTTTTGATTTTATATCAGTTACTTCATTTTTAACTACAGTTAAATCATTTTTAATTATTTTAAGATCATCTTTAATTGTTTTAAGATCACCCTTGGTGGTAAAGTTCTTTAGATCGTCTTTAGTGGCAAAAACTTCTTTAAAATCGGCTATTAATTGTTTGCGGTCATTTTTGGTCAGCATGATTCTTATACTACCGATAATTTTACTTTTTTGTCAATGATCGAATGGATTATTGACCAGTTTTCTTTACTTTGAAAGCAATCAAGGCAATATTCGCGTATTTTACGAAATCCGATATCGATACAAGCTCGATTTTCATAGTTAATCTCTTTATTGCAAATGTCGCAAAAGTTTTTCGTCATAGGACAACCAACATACCACACTCCTCTGTAACTTCGTCAAGACAGACAAAAGGAATCAAAATGGTTGTGGGTTGTAAGTTGTTAGTTGTAAAGTACGCACAAATAATTCTCTTCTGTAACTAACAACTAATAACTCATAACTTACAACTGGTAAAATCTATGATTTTACCCTGGTTCCAGTCAGCAAGTCGGGCAGGCCTTGCTGGCTGAAATCAGGAGTGAACGAAGAGAACGACGCAATCCCGCTCTGCGGGACGGGTACCCGCCTCAGGCGGACGAGAATAAGGAAGCTCTCCACTTGGGTCGAGCGAAATATAAGAATTTTGTTCGAGCGCCCGCTTCGACTCAGCGAGGCGAGCAGTCGAGAAATATCCTTTGTCATCATGAACTTGTTTCAGGATCTTAAAAACAGGATGGATAAAAAAACGGTTGATTCCAGATTTCGGTGATTATTAAATCAATCATCGAAACCTGACATTAATCAGGATGTCTTTTTGATTGAACGGTTTCCAATTGCTGGAAACTACACAAGAAAAGACAGAAACGTAAGTTTTGGATGTGTAATGTGGGATTTTAGCTTTCTCACAACCTACAACCCACAACTCACAACTTGTTCGCATTTGCGAACAGGCACTTTAACAAAGGCAAAGATACGTTTCCGATTCAAATCCGTAAGGACGTAGAGAGGAATACGTATATTTGTCCGCCAAAGCGAGCATTTTCATTTGTCATCCTTGCGCAAGCGAGGACCAACAAATAACTATTGTAAGTAAAGGTGGACAAACAGAAACCTCGAAAGCATGCAGCTTCATTCGTCATCCTGGATCAGCCGAAGGCAGAGATAGGATCTCAAATGAACTCTGTGTGTGGAAGAGGAAATAAATAAGCCAAAATAATAAACTAATTTCTCCTACTCTGGATCTTTGAATCCGGGATTTTTGGAAAAAATGTGATAAGGTGATTACTTGGACTTTTTATCGGGTTTATTCACTTTCGTGAAGACGAAAAAGAGAATAGCAAAAGCAATTACGCTTAATGCGAAGGCAATTTGCGCGCTACTTAAAATAGAAAGAAAATCAAAATTATTCATGGTGTTTTAGAAAAAGTTCTAATTGTGTATGAGCGTACATCGCCACTATAGCGCAGACAATATCAGCTGTCAACAAAAACTGGCCTTTCAACGTATTAATTTGAATTACGGTAATAAACGCTGCGAAGCACCAGGCAGCTGACAGATTTAAAAATAGTCCTGAAAATGCTTTGAAAATAATGTGCTGTTTGAGAGTCACAGAAAAATTGTAGCACAAAATAATATAGAGCAATTGAACAATCTAGTAATTTGAAAGCTTCGCTTTCATTCCAAAAATCCCGGATTCACTGAGCCCAATAAAGAAGGAGAAAATTTTAGGGCGTTGTTCAGTCGAGTCAAAAGGATCGTCACGATAAGCAGGCTCATTTCGAGTCTCGTCGCGGCGAAAAACGTAAGTCAATCTATCCGAAATCGCGTAGTCAAATGCCTAAGGAGGCAATATCGTGAACGCGAAAAAAAGCTTTACCTCTATCGTGACGGTCTGCATGCTTTTTGTGCTGGCCGTTTTTTCATTCGGATTCGCCGAAGCGCAGGATGATACCTGTGCTATCAGCGGAATCACACAAGACGGGACGCTCCAGTTTACGGGGACATGTTCTCCCGCAGATATGGGACGTCTGTACGCAGAATTTCAGGCCGGAATGGGTGGTGAAGCGCAGGCACAGGCCATACCAACCCCAACTATCGTTGTGGCACCCGCCGATGTCAACGCTGCCCGCAACGGTGAACCCGAAATCGATAAATTGAATACGTTCGATCAAGGCAATAACCTTTGGGTCGCGGAAGCTGGCGGAGAGCGGGAACAGATGATTGAAATGTACAATGCCGGTGGGCAAAGTACAGTAATTTATCTGATCGCTCCGCTCCAGCCAAACGAATCCGCTGCGCGTTGGCAAATGTGGGGAAGCCGCTGGGAGATCACCGAAACAGGCGAAAACATCGGGTTTGATCTTTTCAAGAATGCGGTGACCTATTTCGTTGACAGACACTCACGCGGTGAAAATGTGAGCGGTCTAATCGTTGACCTGCGCTCCGGCACTCCTGTTCTCGTCAGCAATCTGTTCGGGCTAAGCGATTCGCAGATCAATACACTGTTGAATGCGCATGCCGTAACAATGGCTGGCGAACTCACGAACGGCTGGACTGTCAACCTGATTGTGTCTCTAGACGGTTCCGGTAACCCTGTGTATACAGGTGGTAGTCAGGCTGTCGTTGTAGGGGCACAGGCGCAGACGAACGTCGTTTGTGTTGTTAGTCGTGTTGACAGCGGAAACGTCAACTTGAGCACTGGTCCGGGGCAGAATTTTCCGTCTCCGTATCAGATTTCGCAGGGTACGACTTTGGCAGCAACAGGGCGTAATACGGATAGTTCCTGGTGGCAGGTTAGCTATGCAGGCACTAACGGCAACGTCACCAGTCTCTGGCTGAGTGCTGATGTCGTGACCGAAACCGGGCAGTGCGAATTGCTTCCCGTAGTTTCAGCTCCCGCCGCGCCGACCGCTGTTGCTCAGGCTACTCAAGTCATCCCGACTACAATCCCGCAGGCTGCGCTCGCAACACCCACTGGTCAGACCGGCTTTATTGGTCGTGAAGGTGACGCGGACGGCGCGACCTATGGTAAGGTTACGGCGAACGATAAATTCACTTATGACACGACCACGAAGGCGTATCTGATAGAGTCGTGGCAGGCACCTGGCACAACTGGTGATGTGATTATCATCGTCCCGGTCGGGGTAAACTATTCCGGAGCCAAGGGAGCCAACTNNTTCAACTGGCGCGACCGCTGATGCCATGACCAAGGGTAAACCCATCTATACGGTCGGCGCTGACGGGAAACTCGTTCCTTTTGGCGGTGGCTAAACAAATAGGGTCCTAACTGGGAGGACATTTTTTGGGGAAAGACCGCTCAGAATTTTTTTCGGTCTCTTTTCCCGTTTTACGGATTTATTATTATTTTGTACTTATTTTATTTATTCTGTTTTTTTGCCTTTACCGGGCCTTGTTTTATGAGTCTTTTGACTCAACATGACGATACATCGTTATGTTACAAGGCCCGCTTTAATGAGTTCGTAATTGATTTCTGTCATTCCGAGCAAAGCCGAGGAATCTTTTACACCAGACTCTGGTGAGAAAGATCCCTCCACGCTTCGCCGGATGGCGAATTGGTCGGGATGACAAAGGGACGATTACGAACTGACCGAAGCGAAAAGGTAAAAATGACTGAACAAAAATTAAGTCGCAGGGATTTTCTTAGACTATCCGGTAGAGCCGGAGCTGGTTTAGTGGCGTATGGTGTGAATATTCCGTTTCAACAAATAACACCAGATTTGGGACAAACTCCAGTTGTAAGGACACCAGAACCTATGGCTACACCTGAATATGAACAGTTACCAATGGAATTTGGTTTTAATACCCACCTGCACGCCGAACCCGGACTCAACCAAAATCTGGATCTTGAACAGTTTAAACGCAGTGTGGATTTTTTAGTGCAAAACAATATGCAGTGGATCCGTTTTGATATCCGTGAAGATCAAGTCATCAATATGAGTGGAACCACGCACATGAATTGGAAAGAACGAAGTTTGGAGACCTATGCTGAAGCACTTGATTATGCCAAAAGCCGCGGACTCAAAACTATTGTCCCGATTGCAGTGCCTGGTGGCATAACCCAAGGTTTGACTCATGAAGAATACATCATCTTTGCAGGTAATTTTTATGGTGAACTGGCACAACAAATGCAAGGAAAAATTGATATCTGGCAGATTTTTAATGAGCCTGACGTTCATAACTATCGCAACTATGGCGAAGAATTTCGCGAAATGCCGGAAGAGTACCTGCAAAATTTTGCAGAAGTGGTCGCAGTTGCAAGTAATGCAATTCATGCCGTTGATCCGAATACGCAAACAACGGTGAATATGAGTTGGTGGTTTGCTTCAGGTAGGGACCTACAAAACGAAGGCCGCAGGTTATTTGGTGTTGTGGCTGATTCAATCGACGTGATTACCTTAGATTTCTATCCGGATGTAAACCTTGAGGCTATTATCCAAATGCCACAAATTATTTCCGACTTCTCTGCCGAATTTCATAAACCTGTCATTGTTGGCGAACTTGGGCTTCCCACTTCCAGATTTTCAGAAGAAGATCAGGGTAAATATATGGGTTTGGCAATTGGTATGCTTAGAAGTGCACCTACGCAGCCACAAGCAGTACTTTTGTATGAGCTGGTTGACCAACAGGCAATATCCGGTAATGAAGGTTCATTTGGATTTTTAGATGCTGCGGGAACACCAAAGGCTTCATGGGAAATGATCCAACCGTGGATTGATCCACCTGAAGTTGAAAATGGTGAACCTACTCCAACCGCAGTTGGATAAATATGAAAAATGTAACTAGATCACATGTCATTACAATGAACAAAGTAACGCGGCAATTCCGTACGAGATTGCTTCATCTTGACGCAACGTCAAAGGCTCGCAATGACGGACATCCTTTGGTTTCTGTGGTCATGCCGGTCTATAACTCTGAAGCATATGTGTCAGATGCGATTAAAAGTATCGTTAACCAAACCTATCAGAATCTGGAACTCGTTATTGTCGATGATGCTTCAACTGACAATTCCTGGAAAATTATATCCGTTTTTGCAAAACGATTTCCTAAAAAAATTCGAGCGATCCGTTTACGAAAAAATTTAAATAAAGGTGGCGATACGTGCGCAAATGTCGGTTTTGCCAAAGCACGCGGTATATATCTTGCCCGTATGGATGCTGACGACATTAGCGATCGCGAGCGGATAGAAAAACAGGTGAAATTTTTACAAAAAAACCCGGATATGCTTATGGTCGGGACTCAAGCATATGTAATAAATGCAGCTGGAGCTGTCACGGGAATAAAAAATGTACCGACTACCTATGAAGATATTTATAAAAATTACGCCGTATTCCATCCAATGATCCATCCAACCGTGATGTTTAACAAAAAACTGTTACCAAAACGAAAAGTAATTTACAAAATCAAATACTCAGCTAATAACGATCTGTATACTTTTTTTGAGTTTTTAAACCTTGGCAAATTTGCCAATTTAACGGAAAAATTGCTGTATTACCGGGTACATGGCGCAAACGATAGCTTAACCAAACCAAAAGAGCGGTTTTTTAACACTTTGAGAATCCGAATCGATGCTATATGCAACCATGACTACCGTCCAACCTTGAAAAGTATTTTAGTAAACCTGCTACAAACTGGAGCCATTCTAGTTTTACCGGAAAAACTGATTGTACCGGTTTACCTGTATATGAAAGGTATTACACGACCAACGGTAAATCCTCAAAATACCCCTTTCTCCACTACGCTGAATAAAGCGGCAATAACCGTTTCTTAACTACTCTATGAAACGCATAAGCAGACAACTTATTCCTTTTTTATTTTTGCTGCTGGTTGAACTGGTGCTGGTTTTATCCAACTACACATCCGGCACTTTTCTCATGGGTTGGGATAATGTCATGCCGGAATTTAATTTTTCCCTAAATCTAAAGCGGAGTATTTTTGCAGTTTGGCAAGGCTACCGGGGCTTGGGACATATTGACAGCATGTCACATGCTGCAAATATCCTGCATACAGTAACTTTGTGGGTAATGTCGTTTATCCTACCAATATACTTACTCCGTTATACCTTCCATTTTGGTATGCACTTTGCCGGCGCCGTTGGTATGTATCTGCTATTAGGAAAGGTATTTAACAACATTGTCATCCCGACCAAGCGTCAGCGCGTGGAGGGATCTAGTTCAACTAACTTTGCTGAATTAGATTCCTCGACTGTACTTCGTTTCGCTCGGAATGACAAAAACACGCTCGGAATGACAAAAATAATTCCAATACTTGGAGCTCTTTTTTACCAATTAAATTTTGTCACTATCCAAATGTTTTATACGCCGCTAGAAGCTTTTTCCGTGCATTTCGCCGCACTACCGTTTCTTGCGCTCACTCTAATTAAATACCTACAAAAGCCAACGCGCAAACACTTTGTGCTTTTTTTGCTGGTGCTCATTCTCAGCACTCCGCAATTCTTTGTCTCAACTCTCATTTTACCTGTATTTTTCTTAATTGTAAGCATTCTTGGGTCGTTTTTACTTTTCAAAAAAACCACATTGCGCCGCTGTCTGAGGATTACAGCTTCATTTTTTGTTGTAAATGCGTTTTGGTTATTGCCGTTTATTTATGGTGCGGTGACTAATGCTGCGACTATTGCTGAGGCAAAAATAAATCAAATGTCATCAGAAGAAATATTTTTACGAAATAAAGTATTTGGTGATACGTTTAATGTCCTAACGCTCCACGGCTTCAGCCTTAACTTTGTTGATTTGAATGCTGATCGTATATCACACCTTATGATGCAGCCGTGGCGGGATCATTTGTATCAAATAGTTCCAACAGTAATTTCGATAACGTTTGCTGTGGTCATGCTTACCGGATTATTTGTAGCTATTAGACTGCTCGTTCGCAAATCACATGAGCAACCAATGTTTAATAAAGAAATAGTTTTTCCATTTATACTTTCTTTCTTATTTGCAATAAGTATGTTGGGAAACAATATCCCGGTACTGCGGGAACTCATGAATTTGTTACGAACTACAATTCCCTTTTTCGGTGAAGCTTACCGGTTTCCGTTTACTAAATTCAGTCTATTGTTTAGTTTTAGTTACACGGTGTTTTTTACAGTCGGTATTTATCTAGTAGCCATATTATTTAAGGCTCAACGATTACGACAACTTTTTCTGGTAATTTTTAGTACTGGCATATTTTTTCTCAGCCTTCCCGCCTTTTCTGGCAACTTCTTCTATCCACAATTGAAAGTAGTATTGCCGAAAAGCTATCTACAATTGTTCTCATATTTACATAAGCAAGTTCCCGAATCGGAACGGATAGTTTCACTTCCGGCTTTTGAGTACTGGAGTTGGAAGTACTATCGCTGGGGTTATCGGGGTAGCGGCTTTCTTTGGCAGGGTATTCCCCAACCACTGATGGACCGGGCATTTGACCCCTGGAGTAATTTTAATGAAAATTTTTATTGGGAGCTATCCTATGCAATCTACAGGAAAGATCCGGAACTACTTGGAAATGTTTTCGATAAATATAATGTAACGCTGGCTTTATTTGATAATTCGCTCATCAGTGCAGGTCAGAATCGCGCTCTATTCAACGAGGAAATTAAAACGTTGTTACGGCAAATTTCATTTCAACCGCTGGCAACTTTTGGCGATTTAGTTTTGTATCAGAAAGCAAATAAAATAATTAGCAACCTGGTTGCTGTATTTGACAAACTGCCAACAGTGTTTCCAGCCTATGTATCCAGTAATAATGACCGGGCTTACAAACAGTTCAGTACTTATGTGAATACTAATAACGATAATGAGGCTAATATCATTTATCCGTTTCGTGCTCTTTCAACAGTTACGTCGTCAAAAAAAACTCGAGAATTTGTCGTTTTTGAAAACGGAGAAAGTTTTATATTCAGATCAACTCTCGTTAATGATAACAACGGCAAACCTATTCAGTCAGGAACGTATGATAAAAATGAAAAATTAGTCTTTGACGCAAACAAAAACAATGAATTAAATGCAATCAAAGTCACTTCATGTGGATCTCTAATCCAGTCGGGGAAAAGTGTTATCAGCGATGAGTATTCCGGGCAAAACAATTGGCTACATTTTTCTTCGCTGAATACTAAGAATTGTTTATCGTTTGGATTAGGTAATCTGTCACACAATGAAGGTTATTTAATAGCTATTGAAAGCCGTAATTTAGCTGGAACACCGTTGCGGGTCGGTCTAATCAATAGAACTGCTAAACATACCGAAATTGAAGCGGACTTACCAAGAGAGTCAAATTGGATCACGACTTATTTTATTCTCCCTCCACTGGCTCAAGACGGATTAGGTTATGACATTTACATTACTAATAATTCAATTGGTGCTGACCTAAGTGAAAACGATATTGGTAACGTCAGAGTCTATTCATTTCCGTATGAAGAGTTATTGAATTTCCACTTACCTACAGATATGAATTCGCTTGCTGTCAGTCAATCAGCTATTGCAGAAAAACTATTTTCAAGTTTATATAAAGTCACGTTTACTAAAAATTTAGAAAATAATGTAGCGCTTTGGCAGGCATACGATCCCGGCTGGCTTGCACTCCAAAAAACCAATTCGTTCCCCTTTCTCAAACCTGTGGGTAAACACGTACTGGTAAACAACTGGGCGAATGGGTGGCAACTGAAAAAATCTCAAATCATCAGTCCCAATGACCAAACTACAGTGTATCTTTTCTTCTGGCCGCAGATTTTGCAGTGGGTGGGGTTTGGGCTGCTTCCATTGCCATTTATTCTGCTACTACGAAGAAAACATTAATATACCTCGTCGTGAGAACCAATGTCTATAAAATAAACCTCATCTATTTTAATATGCTCAAAGATAATTCGTAAACCCATATCTACAGAAATACTCCACCGTTCTTTTAATCCTGATAATTTATGCAAACGCAGAGAGGGATGATTTGGATTTTTCTTAAATATAGCAATTTTTCTATCAATGTTTTTGGAGAGTCGGCGATCTTTTTTAGTGAGGCGATAAAACTTTCTTGAAAAATTAGGTGAAACAAGAATGTTCATTTAGACGCCAGTTGTTTTTCCAGTTCTACAAAAGACGCGACAGGAATTGCTTTTCCATTCTTGTAATCCTGAAGGGCTTGTTGCGCTACCTTTTCTGCTTTCTTACTCATTTTAAACGTCGGCACATCAGGTTGGTTAACGAAAAATTTATGGAGCGCTTGTTGCACCACTTCGCTGACCGACGCGAAATGTCCCGCTTTCACCTGGGCGCGAACTGTATCGGCTAACTGTTTTGGTAAGGAAATATTTATGCTGTTATTCATACAACAATAATACAAAAAGTCACACGTATCGTCAATAACTGGGCAAATGGGTGGCAAATAAGTTGTGAGTTGTCAGTTATAGGTTGTGGGTTAGAAGGCAAAAATACAAATCTTTCCAGTTCACTTACAACTAACAACTCATCACCTACAACTATTTACCTTTTCTTCTGGCCGCAGATTTTACAGTGGGTGGGGTTTGTCTTGCTTCCGACGCCGTTGATTCTACTTTTAAAGAGAAATAAAATCAGGGAGTAAGTCATTTAAATTGCACTTGCAATGAAGTCTCAAACACTTCAGCTAAACGCTTCAAAAATGACAATGATGGCGTTGTCTGCGCGTTTTCCACCCGTGAGATGACTGATTGTCGGGTATTCATTTTTTTCGCAACATCAGCCTGAGTTAGACCTTTTTTGATGCGCGCTTCAATCAAGGCTTTTGCAATTTGATACTCCAACTCATTCTCTTTGAGAGCCTGACGAATTTTCGGGTTTTTCAGCATTTTTTTCTTATGAGCTTCCCAATCAGTAATATGCATATACTACTCCCTTCAAGATTGAATCATATCACAATTTTGTGATAATGCAAGAGCTGCATCATTTCCGCGAGCGATATTCTGCAAGACGCTTGATAGCCGTCTGTATTTCTTTCTGAGGGGTCTTCTGTTGTTTCTTTTTGAAACCATGGAGGAGTAAAAACGTTGATCCTTCAATGGCAATATAAAATATACGGATACTGTCTGCACCTAAAATGCGCAGCTCCCAAAGGGCTGTACCGATAACCTTTTTCACATGAGGACCACGGAGTAAAACATTATATTCAATCAAAAGTTCAAACGTCTGATAAATTTTTGACTGTGCTATTTCGGATAACGACTCAATAAATTCATACACAGGAGAGGTGGAATTAAGAGGTGCGTAATATTTGATCTTCCACAAAGCCATGTAAGAAGTATAGCATTCCGAAACTAGTCAATAATCCCCGCCGGCTGAACTTGTTCTAAGTTAAAACACCTCCTTCCCTTTTCTCAAAGGCGTGGGAGAACATGTACTGGTCAACAACCGGGCGAACGGGTGGCGAATAAGTTGTGAGAAAGAACTCATCACCCATAACTCATCACCTATAACTATCTATCTCTTCTTCTGGCCACAACTTTTGCAGTGGGTTGGATTCTTATTTCTTCCTCTGCTATTGCTGATATTGCGAAAAATGTAGTATCATACATCCATGAACTACGATGAAGTAATTGAACAACTTAAAAAACGTCAACCGCAGGCCATTATATTATTTGGCTCACATGCGTGGGGAAGGCCGCACGAGGATAGTGATTTGGATATTTTGTTGATCGAAGAAACTGAAAAACCGTTCCCCGACCGGATGCGTGACGCGCGGGAAGAATTACGAACAAACCAAGCTATAGATATTTTAGTATTGACTCCCAAAGAAGCTCAGTTGGCACCACAAAAAGATAGTTTTTATAAACAAATTTTTACCGAAGGTAAACTCCTCTATGGTAGACTTCCAGAAGTGGCTGCATAAAGCTAAGGATGATCTTTTGTGGACCAAAAGCAATATCGAAAATAGTATTTACTATGGCGCATGTTTCACTGCCCAACAGGCAGCAGAAAAAGCTCTAAAAAGTTATTTACTTTTCCACAATAGAAAGTTGAGAAAAATCCATGATTTGATTGCTCTTACAGAAGACTGTAAAAATATAGATGACTCTTTTTCAGAATTGCAACCTGCTGCAAAGGTGCTTTATCCATATTACATCGAAACCCGATATCCCGGATTTGATGACTTCGTTTCTTTCACCGAAGAACAAGCTCAAGAAGCCTTGCAAAGTGCTGAACAAATTGTGGATTTTGTCGAAAGAAAACTTCTTAAATAAAAAAATCACTCGAGTAAATGGCTGGCTTGCCCTGCATACCACCAGCTCCTTCCCCTTCATCAACCCGATCGGTAAACATGTACTGGTCAACAGCTCTGGGCGAATGCGTGGCTCGTAGAGCCTAAGCCCGCCGATCAAGCGCAACATGAGCCGTCTACGAATAGTAGTAAAAAGGCGAATGCTAAGCTGAGGCGGGGGTGGGATGATTCTCAAACCATCTATCTCTTCTTCTGGCCGCAATTGTTACAGTGGGTGGGGTTTGGGCTGCTTCCATTGCCGATTGTCTGGTTACTTCGAAGAAAACGTTAAGGAGTAAAGGTAAGTTCCTGTTTACGGGTCAAAAAACTGTTTTTAAATCCCAACACAGTAAAACCGGCTATTTCCTGATTTTCCGTATCAATCCGCACAAATACTTCTGGCTCTTGTTCTACAGAAACCGACTTGCGTGCGCGACCAAACGAAACATTAAGAATATCCGTATCCGGATCGTATTTTAGATGGAAGGTCTGTTTTCCCATAAAAGCTTACCTTTCTTGGACAATTCTCTATTAATCATCACTGTCAAAATATACCCAATTGGCTTATTCTTCTCCACAACATATTTTACCACACTACACAAATAGTAATTTTTGAACTCACCTTGAATAACTTTTTTGAAAAACAATTTACTGCGCATATCACGAACACTTTGATACACAAAATCCGGAACTTTAACAATATTTCCAAGTTGATAACAAAACGGTTTCACTTCCGGATGACCGAAAATCGGATCAAGAATTTTCTGTTTCCAGGTTAATTCAGTTAACACAACACGAATACCTTTATAATCCTTTACATCAAAAACCATATGCAAAACAGAGTGTATCAGGTAAACATTTGATCAACAACCGGGTGAACGCGTGGCGGATTAGTTGTGAGTTGTCAGTTGTAGGTTGTGGGTTAGAAGGCAAAAATACAAATCTTTCCAGTTCACTTACAACTAACAACTTACCACCTACAACTATCTACTTGGTATTCTGGCTCCGCCAAAGGCGGACAGGCGCAATTATTACAATGGGTGGGGTTTTTAGGAATACCAGTTTCGTTTTTCTTTATCTTTCGGAAGAAATTTATTGAATGATAATGCCGTGTATGCGGATTTCATGTGCCAAGGGATCCCACTTATCAGCCAGGTCTTGCGGACTATAGGGGTGAGGCTCAATCAGAGAATCCACTTGAGCTGCATATTTGGCAAGCATAATCATTTCTGCAAATGCATCTTTACCAAATTCTTTAGAAACAACACAAACATCTAGATCGCTTGCCATGTGTTGAGTCTTTTTGGCAAACGAGCCAAAGACAATCATTTTATCAAAGGCAACATTATTTGCTTTGAGTACCTTTCGATATTTTTCAATTAAGTTTTTTGGTGTATCACTTAAAAGCGTTTGTTGATCCATAAAATTAACTCCTCAATTCTTGAAAACCAGATTTTAGCATATACAGCCGTTGCTGTTTTATACAATTCATATTTAATGTCATCATAGCGGGCTTGAATATGGTATCTGGTAATTTCAATCAGCCAGTCTTTTTTATCCTGATCAAGCTTTAAACCGGCCAGTTCGGTAAGTTTTACAAGATCATGAATGTGAGGGGGAATTTGGTTACTCTCTTTTAGGATAAGGGCTTTCAGCAACTTCTCTATTGAGAGTTGACCTAGAAAGAGTGCCCAGTCAAAATGGCCTGTTTTTATCAAATCCCGTGCAGTTGCCAGATTTCGCAGTGAACTTTGTTTATAACGATTGATTAACTCGAGCTCAGTCATGAAGATATTCTAGCACAAAAGCTTAACTACGGGGCAAATGGGTGGTAAATAGGTTGTGGGTTGTGAGAAAGAACTCACCACTCATAACTCATCACCCATAACTATTTACTTGGTATTCTGGCTCCGCCAAAGGCGGACAGGTGCAATGATTACAGTGGCTGGGGTTTGGGTTGCTTTTTATTCCAGTTCTGTTACCGTTGCTTTTGTTGCTTTTGTTGTATCGAAAAGCTAAAATAGCCTCATGAAACAAAAGAGGTCAAAAGTTCTTGAATATAATGTAATTTTCACCGCTGAAACTGAAGGCGGATATTCAGTTATTGTTCCTGATCTGCCTGGCTGTATTTCCCAAGGTGATACTTTTGAAAAGGCCAAAAAAAATATCAAAGAAGCAATTGAGTTGTATCTGGAAGACGCTGATCCAGAACTTTATCATGTCAGTCCAGCTGAGTCGAGAAAACAATTTATTGCACCTATCCAGGTGAGTGTTGCATGAGCAATCTTCCGCAGATCTCAGGTAATCAACTCGTTAAAGCGTTCAAACGAGATGGCTGGAAAGAAAAAAGCCAAAAAGGTAGTCACCTTAAACTTATCAAGATCTTAACTCCGGTTGGAAAAAATACGATCATTGTTCCCCTTCATAAAACCCTTAAAAAAGGAACATTGGGAAGTATTTTAAAAGATGCAAAAATCTCCGTTGAGAAATTAAAAAAACTTCTGTAATTAACTACTCTACACTCGCCAATGCCTCTTTGGCTGCCTGGAGATTTACGTTATACAATACTGCCTTTTCAAATTCAGCCTTTGCCTGGTCTAGTTTCCCCTGCTGCTTATAAATCTCGCCGCGGATGAGGTACAGTTCTGAGAAGGCGCGGTTATATTTATTTAAAACGACATCAGTAATTTGCAATACCCGGTCGTAATTTTTCAAAGCCACATAAGCCTCGATCGGCTCAATCTGATACCAGAGCGTCCGAAACGGCAGCCGGCTTTCAACTTTTTCAAATTCCGTAGCTGACTGTTGATAATTACCCGTATGATAGAGCGCCACTGACAGATTTAACCGCGCATACAAATCTCCCGGATTTTTTGCCAGCTGTGTTTCCGAATTTTGTACTGCATTGGCCCAAGCAACTTGCTCATCTATTTCGGCGCCAAGAATAGTTTTAACAGCATCTTCCTTTTCTTTCGGAACTAATGCTAGATATTCAAAATTATACGGCTGCCAGAGCTGCTCATATGCTGCGTAACTAAACCACAAATCTTTGCCTTGCATGGAATCGTCCTGAAATAACTGTTGCAACTCATCATCGTAACCCTTCACTACCCGGTAATGCCCAACATCATCGTCCGCATGTAATAATGTCCGGGTAATCACCGGCAAATCTGCAGCAATAAATTGTTTAAGCTTTTCAACAGTTCCATTAGGCCGATGATATGGAATCAGTCCATACTCGCTCGCTTTTATAGCTAATTCTTCAAGCGTCACTGATTTATCATCATTATCACCTCCTGGAATTTGGTATGGTCGCAAGGCTTGACCTAATTCCTGTTGATTAACTGTAATATCAAAATAGGATAAAGCCATTGAAAGCGAAGCCGGCCCGCAGTTATTAAAAGTTTGGAATACCTGGGTGCCGCCGGGTAAGACTTTACGCTGGGGAATTGGCGGTAGTGCGATAGGCGAGGCAGATGGTTTGGCGCTGGACAATAGTTGGCCAAATGAACCCGACGAAGCAGTAATAGTTGGGGAAAGGTCTAACGATTGTAGCGTAGGTAATATAAAGCTGACCGTCAGATACAAAATTCCGGCCAGAGAGAAAAAAATCAGGGCAATAATAAATAAGACGTTTTTCATTTTAATATAGATTTTTGCTCGAGTGTAATCGAGAGCTACAAGGAAGTTCTCGACAAGCTCGAACAAGAAAATTTTACCTGCAAACCAATAATACTCAAGCGAGATTAATGAGATTACTTCATGTAAACAGCTTTTTCATAAGCGGAAGTTTTAGTATACCAGATGAAAGAAAGAGGAAAGTAAGAATAATTTTACTAATTCCAGTGGCTGACAATAAATCCGAAATCAAGCGCGTTTATTTTCGCGTCAGTGACCAGGTCGCAACTAAAGGTGCTGCAACTGCCGCTGCCGAGCCAGTTCGGTAGCAGTAATTTAAGATCAGCTCCATTCACTGTCCCATCATGGTTGACGTCACCCGGAACTGGTGCCGGAGTTGCGGAAGGAGTCGGTGCAGGCGTCGGACTCGGTTCGACAAACCCCTGCGGAGTAATTTTCACCGCCCGGTCATCACTCAAACTGGTGATAGTTAATGTCAGCGTGCCGGTACTGTTAGTCGATTGTGAAGTACTGGAAGTGAGGCTGCCGGTATACGTGTTCCAGGTTTCAACTACGTACGCTGCATTTGGGTTCATTACAAAACTGATCGTGCCCGACTGGGAACTATTGACACCGTTCATCACGTTTCTCCAGGTGTGGTCGGCATTTTGAATCCAGGCGTGGGCTTTGCGCTTGGTAAGGTTTTTCTGGCCAAAAACGCGTAATTTGGTATTACTGATGGTTGCACCAAGAGGTACATACCCACCTTTATTTAAATCCAGGGTTTTGACAAAATTATAAAAGGGCGTGCTGATCGTTATCCGGTTGATCCGATTTAAATGCTCTGAATACCAGTAATTGGGCGCGAACAAAGCACCGGGATCCAGGCCTGCCCATAGCTGATTGTGGTAGTAAATTCCCGGATTTGTTTGTTGTAATTCAGATATTGGTGCCCAACCACTGTCAGCTAGACCGTTTTCAGCCAGGATCGTTGGTTTACCGACATTATCCTGAAAAATGACTCCAGCCATGTTTCGGATCCACGCTGCCACATCATTCGTATAATTTTGATTTGCCAACTGCGGATTATTACTATATTCGTGGACATCGGCGTAATCAATATCGCCGAATTTTGTATTGTTACCCCAAAATACTGGCCGCCAGCAACACCAGAATGAGGTCGTCGCCAAATGCGGATGCGCGTCAATCTGATGCATGTAACTCGCAAATGCCTGCGCTGTTTCCCAGTGCGGCGCAGTCCCGTTGGCAACTTCATTGGGCGGCCCTTCGTTATTGAGTTCCCATGAATGAATCGCAGTTGAATATCCCCAGCGCGCTACCAGGTACCGGTACCATTGGCGTAGTAACCAACGCGCCTTGGTATTTTCCGCCTGGTAATACCCATCGCCAACATCGGCCCACACTCCATCTGTCAACAAATGGCTCTGAATCCAGTCATTTTTATCATGCACCACATATTTGAAAAAGACGTCATTTTGTTCTCCCTGGTCAAGTTGCCAGTCCATAAACGCTGCCGGCCGGTTTTCAACATACGTATGTTGATCGGCCCGGGGATTGCGGATTACCTCTCCACCCAATCCTCCGCCCGGAAGAATTTCCCGCATTGAAAATTCGTCAACATAGACCTGTCCCGAAGTCACGTTGTCAAGATACAAATAAATTTGACTGCTGTTAATTGGGGAAGTAAATGTGGTAGTAACTGTATTCCAGTCACTATTTGTAGAAATGTGGTTCACAATTCTCGTGGAGTTGCGCAAAAAGTTTTCAATCCCGGCCACGTCTGAAATTCCCCAATGGTGCGATTCGTTGATCTTAATCACAAATCCATACGGGCAACTGCTGCAACGTGAGCTCGGACCCGCAATATTGGTGGCCTTGTAAGTTAATTTTACTTGATACTGCCTGCCGGATTTGAGCCTCGGGCCAAACGTCTCATCCAACCAGTTGGTCAACCACATTTCAAACCCATTGACCCCACTGGTCGCATAAAATATTTCATATGACAGGTCATGGCCCGGGTATTTCTCCCGCCAGTTCAACCGTGTCATAATTCCCTCGTTACCAAACTGTTCAGCAGTGGATTTCCAGCGCGCCCAATTAGTTGAGTAAATACCCAATCCAGCCACCCATGGCCGTTCTAGATTTTGCCCGGTGTTTTTGTATTGCGCGTAATTACTCCCCCATGCCGGTCCAATCGGCCAGTACAGATCGCCATTGTTAAATTCAAAATAGCGCGGATCGCTTTGGCTTACCCTGATAAAACCTGGTTTAACTGGCGATTGCGCAGTAAACGTACCAACGGTCGCAGTCGTTGTGCCGCTACTATCCCGGGCTGATAAAGTCACGCTATATTGTCCGGTTTCCTGCGGCGCAAACCGCACCACCCAATATTTTATATTGGTTTCCTCATATGCTACAGACGAGCCTGAACCGCTTCTCGTCACTTCAGTCATAAAAAATGCCGGCTGCCTGAGTATTTTTCCTGACGGCGAGGTAAATACCCCTTCGACGGTAATACCGACTCGCGGCAAAACTCCCGGAGGAGAACTCTCGTCATACTGGAAAAATGGGTATTCGGTAGTCGAAGCAACACTAAACTTTACCTCATACTTCTCATACACCCGGACTGCAGTTGAATTTACCTGCACGTTTGAAATTGACACTGCACGGACCGGGGTCACCGCAAGCAACCCAAAACCAAAAGCGATACTAACGAGTAGTACTATATTTTTTATCACTGTTTTGAAAACCACATCTGTATTTAAGTGCAAACAATCCCGAATGTCAACGCATAAATCATCCATATAAATCCTCAAGTGTGACCCGCGGCTTGGAATCGTCAGAAGTCGAATCACGAGTTACCTGTTCTGATGGTGGAACTGTAGGTACATGCCGCGTTCGGCTTGGTAATTTTTCTTCTTTTATCTGAGGTCTGACGACTGAAGACTGATGACTGGATATTTTCTTCCCGTACTTTTCTTTTGACAGCCGAACAATCTTGTCGCGGTTCTCATTTTTCACTGCCGGCAACGGCAGGGTTTTAGCCGGAAACGGCGCCGAGGTCAACCCGTCAATTGCTTCTTTGACCACGATTTCAAATTTACCCAAACCAACTAAATCGTTTTCCGAATACACCTCACCAAACTCGCGGGACAGTAAATAGCCGTCGCGCGCGCCAACGACAAATGACATGAGCGTGCCGATATTGCCAAAAATTGCCCGTTGGATCCCCTCGTCGAGCTGTTCAATATACTGGTTGGCCATGGTGAGTGATAACCGGTACTTACGTGCTTCGGATAAAATTTTGACAAATGCGCCAGTTGCAAAATTCTGAAACTCGTCGACAAACAGGAAAAAGTCCCGCCGGTTTTCTTCTTTTGCGTATGCGCGACTCATGGCTGAAAGTTGGATCTGGGTAATGATCATCGCACCCAGAAGTGACGCATTGTCTTCACCCAGTTTACCCTGCGCCAGGTTTAAGATGAGAATTTTCCCCTCATCCATGATTTCACCTAAATTAACTGTAGACCGGGGCTCGCCAATAATATTCCGGATCATTTGTGATGATACGAACTGCCCGACTTTATTTTGGATCGGTGACACTGCTTCGGCGCGCAGCTTATCCGGCATTTTTTCAAACTCGTTATTCCAGAAGTCACGCATCACCTGGTCAGTCACTTTCGGCAGCTGTTTTCTCCGGTAGTCCCGATCAGCCAGGAGCGGTAATACATCAGGCAACGTCGCACCGGGAATCTCAAGTAAAGTCAGGATTACATTACGCAATATATACTCAAGCCGCGGCCCCCAACTGTCGCCGTAGAGTTTATTAAAAATCGAAACAATTCCCGAGGCAATCAAATCTTTGTGCTGCTTGTTGTGATTTTCCAATACGTTTAAATGAAACGGCCGTTCAGTGTCAAACGGCTCCAGGTACACGACGTCATTGGCGCGGCGGTTTGGAATGTAATCTAAAATAATTTCTGATAAATCTCCGTGCGGATCAATAATGCCGACTCCCCTGCCTTTTCGAATATCGTCAATTGCCATATTGGCAATCAGGGTTGACTTGCCGGCGCCGGTTTTACCGACAATATAGACGTGTTTTCTTCGGTCTGGCGTTTTGATGCCAAAAATCTGTTCTTCATTTTTAAATTCAGTGGTGGCAAAATAGTTGGTGTCTTTTTTTACTTCATCTGATGCATTTTTGGCAATCGGCAAATTCTCCGGCGGTTCGCCAGAAAGTGTTTTTCCCCAGGCAATATTTTTTATACCGGTCAAGAGTAACCCGGGCGGATGCCAAATACTTGCCAGTTCCTGGGAATTGAGAATACTATACCGACGCTCCCACCAGCGCGTGGTGCGGTGTTTGAAACGATTCACGAGCACGTCACGAAATACAAAGCGGCGCTTAAACCCGAACTGACTGCCCTCACCCAATGAAAACGCGCCAAACGTGCCGGCCAGCTGCCGCAAGAGATCAAGTGCATTACCGTGACTCGTACCCACGAGTAACCGGACTACTGCTTTGCCACCCTGAAACGAGGATTTTTTCAGCATCAAAATTTTCTGCGGATTTTGCGTGTACTTGTCTGCAGTCACATCATGGATCAGAGTTTTGGAAATGGCCACGGTTTTGTCAGCCCAGGCAAAACTGGCTGGTGAGATGAGAATTTGAATCGCCGCTCGTTCTTCCGGCAGGCGCTTGGACAGAAATCCCAGGACTGATGAAAGCGGATCAATTTCCTTAAAATCCTGATACGTTTTCGTCGGCAAATAGAAATTATTGGGAATCACTTCACCGATTGCAGTGTCGGCCGACTCAAATACATGCGGCAACGGATCTTCGGTTTTAATAATAATGCAATTGGGGAACGATGACGTGATCAAACTGCGGACAAAAGTTTCAGCGGCAGCAGGGACTGAAGCGTAAAAATAAATCGTCTGTTTGTATAAGTAGAGTTCAAACGCGTAGGTTTTGGGTTTAATAAACAACCGTTTCCAAATCGGCAAATATGCAGGCAGGAGCGAAGAAAAAATCTGCGTCGCCGCCTCAATCGGCGTCTCGTCGTCTTTGGGGTTACGAATCAGAAGATGAACTAACTTGGACATATGAACATTGTAGCGTATTTAAAGCGCCGATGCATAGAAATCAAGTTGAAAATCAAATTTATTCGATACAATGTGCCAATGTTGTTTTTGTACGGCGATGAATCTAATACTCCAGGCGCTGATAAAATCTGGGCGCTTGGCTTCCTATTCACGTCCAACCCTACAACTCACATGCTTGCTATTCAAAAAATTCGAAAAGAATGTGGTTATGAATATCGAGAATTGAAGTACAGTTCAACCGATTACTCACAAATTCTTTATGGGGTACGATTTATTGATTATTTTCTAGCAGCTGAAGATTTATATTTTAAAATCATTATTAAAGATAACTTATTCTTTAATAAGAGTTACTTTACTAGAAATCATTATGATCTTGATGAAAAAGATATGGCATACGTTTCTGCCTATGCAGAACTTTGTCATTCTATTAAGCCAGAAACCTTTTCTCAAACTAAGAAATTACTGAATATCGACGATAAGGGTTTCAAGGGAAACCTCGTACTCCCATATTTTCTGAAACAAAAAGATACTGCAATTGTTCAAGTATTTCGGCGTGATTCTAAAAAACGAACAAATGATAGATTGTTTACGGGTGTTTCAAATATGATTCAGTGTGCAGATTTTTTGACTGGGCTTATCTTAAGTTTTGCCGACACATATCGTAAAAAAGATAGCAGTAGTAAAAAACATAAAAATATTTATCGAAAAGCCATTTTAAGTAAATGCCCAAATCTTGAAGCTAAATGCAAAACAAAAAATCATTATTACTGGCCCAACTTCTCATACCAAAAAATTAATGTATTTTACTGGAAAAACAAAAATGCCTCATTGAGTAAATCCCTTAGCAGAAGCTAAAGATAGGCTCAATGAGGACTTGGATATACAAAGTATACCAAGTTAGATATCAAATCGCAACCTAATCATTTACACCCAAAGACTGTATTCGGAGAAACACACAATTCTCATCGGCAGGTTATCTATGAAGAAGTAACTTGAGCTCTTGAGCCCGGGGGGGGGATTGAACCCCCGACCACCTACTTACCAAGTAGGCGTTCTACCACTGAACTACCCGGGCAAAACTAGGAAGTTATTGTAGCATATCTGAGGCTGGGTTTTCATTCGCGTGACAGAGTATACTATAATAATTATGCAACTTCTGGGCATTGTCACCTTTGAACTTATTCTCATCTTTTTTCTCTCCCGTCACCTGCTCAGAGTGATGTATACGCTGCTGCTCATTATCCTGCGTAGTAAATCAGTGGTAATCGGCCTCGTCACTCTTATTTATTTACCGGGCACGGTGATCCATGAACTGGCGCATTTGATCGTGGCCGAGGTCTTGCGCGTCAAAACCGGCGAGATTTCATTTACGCCAATTGTTGAAAAACTCGCAGATGGCAGCACCGAAGTCCATACCGGGCATGTGAAAATTGCCGAAAGTGACACGATCAGGAGGTATTTAATTGGCCTGGCGCCACTACCCTTTGGCCTGTTTTTTCTTTTCTTATGTATCTGGATTTTTAACTATTTCTACCCGCAAATTGTTGACTGGAAACTGCAGGCTGGATTGGTAGCGTTAATCGGTTACCTGTTGTTTGCAATTTCCAACAACATGTTTTCCTCGCGCGTGGATCTCGAAGGATTTATTTTTCTCGTTCCAATTTTTCTCTTACTCGCCGCCTCAGCCTACATTGCCGGATTCCGGCTGACTTTAACCGGTCAAGTGCAACTCCTGAGCCTACAGATTTTAACGAACCTCGCAACCGCACTGGCAATCGTCATCGGAGTAAACCTGATAATTTTGTTAATTAATGGGGTCCTTCTGCGCGGAATTTTGAAATTGAAAGGTCTTACTCCCGCTTAAACACCTGTAAAAATGTCCTGCGAAGCAGGAGGTCTCGCTCCGCGAGACCTCCTGGGGAATTTCGATATCACCGAATTTTTTTGACAAACTGTACAAACAAGTGTATATTCAAATGTATATGAATTACATTACTACTACTGAACTACGCACGAAATCGACAGAACTTGTTACCAATCTACTAAGTGGTAAAAGCGTAACTCTGGTGCACCGATCAAAAATTATCGGTCAGATTAAGCCTGCCGTCACGCCAAAAACAATGACGAACGCTCGTGTTAAAAGGCTTCAGCAATTGGCGCGAGAGTTAAATTTACCCAAAATAATGTATAGAGAACGAGAAAAAATCTACCGTACCCGGATGCTGCGAAAGTATGGCAAGAATCTTTCTTGATACTAACTTCCTGATTGATGCCATTCACCGAAAGCCTGAACAGGAAATTCTTACCCTACTTGAAAATCATGATATATATATCTCTAGTTTATCATTTCATATTTATTGCTATATATTTAAAATAAAAATTCCTGATAAACGCGTTTCAGAACAAAAAGATAAGTTTAATATCATTGACTTTTCTGATGACATTTTAGAAGTGGCTTTGAGTGGCCCGACTATTGATTTTGAAGATAACGTTCAGCTCCATTCTGGAGCTGAGGCTGAAGCAGATATATTTCTCACCTCAGATCAAAACCTTCTAGCAATGAAATTTTTTGGTAAAACTAAGCTCGTGCAGAAGATTTCCTAAATTCCCCCCCCCGTTTAAACACCTGTAAAAATGTCCTGCGAAGCAGGATCTCGCTCCGCGAGACCTCCTGGGGAATTTCCACACTTCCAACTTGCTTTCCGCCAAAGGCGGATTTCGCTTCGCTCAACATTCTAACTGCGACTAAATACCTTTAGAAATGCTTCCTGAGGTATTTCTACGCTTCCTACTTGTTTCATCCGCGTTTTCCCCTTTTTTTGTTTGTCCAAGAGTTTATCTTTGCGCGTGCGATCACCACCATAGAGTTTTTGCGTCACGTCTTTGCGGAATGGTTTGACGTCGGCGCGAGCAATAATCGTCCCGCCAATTGCCGCCTGAATCGGAATCAGAAACTGTTTGCGCGGGATGACTTCGGCAAGTTTCTCAACCATCCGGCGACCTAAATACTGCGCCCGGGAGCTCACCACCAGTTGCGAAAATGCATCAACTTTTTCGTGGTTAACCAAAACATCAAGTTTAACAACCTCTACTTTTTGATAATCAAAAAATTCGTAGTCCAGCGAGGCATATCCCTGGGTGACACTTTTTAATTGGTCAAAAAAGTCAATGATCATTTCTGAAAGCGGCATAAGATAGGTAAACCGAACCAGACTGGAATCAGTCGGTTCGTCCCCGTCCCGTGTCGAAGCACGGGATAAACTCCGGCGGGGATCTCTTCTGGATTCCCGATCTGAGTCGGGAATGACTTCAGTAACACCAATATATTCCAGATCAATATATTCACCCCGTTTGTCCTGCACGATCTGCATAATCGCGCCGACATACTGTTTCGGCGAAAAGATAATGAGCTGCATCATCGGCTCTTTGGTTTCCTCAATGGTTGAAGGGTCGGGATATTCTGAGGCGGATTGGATGGAAATAAAATCATTGTCCTCGGTAACGCCCCCCGCCTGCACTTGCTTTCCGCCAAGGCGGTTGGCGGGCAGGCCTAACCCCCTCTTAACATAAGAGGGGGAACTGGCTGCGGCAGCAGACAAAGGGGAATTTTGAACTTTAAGTTCAATCAAATACTCGACACTCGGGGCTGTCGCAAACAAAGATAAATTAAACTCGCGCGTCAGGCGTTCCTGCACGACTTCGGCATGGAGTAACCCCAAAAAGCCGCAATGAAACCCGTTACCCAAGGCGAGTGACGATATCGGCCGGTAGGTAAATGCGCTGTCTGACAAACGTAATTTACCCAACGCCTCGCGCACCTGGGAGTATTCATCACTTTGAATGGGAAACAATCCCACGAACACCATCGGCTTGGGTTCTTTATAACCAGGAAGCGGTATAACATCAAAACTGGAAGTAATGCCCCCTAATCCCCTCTTAAGATAAGAGGGGGAATTGGGGGCGTTATGATCTTCAAGTGTTATCGTATCTCCCACTTTTGCGAGCGCCACTTCTTTAAGGCCAGTTGCAATGTATCCAACTTCTCCGGTATGTAATTCCTGTGTGGGGCGCATATCCGGATTGAAGTAGCCAATTTCTATTGGTGTCGTCTCCATCCCCGAAGCCATAAACTTTATTTTCTGTTCACTGTTTTCTGATTTCTGATCACTAATATTCCCATCAACTACACGCACGTATACCACCACCCCCTTATGCGTATCGTATTGCGAAGAAAAAATCAGCGCCCGCAGCGGTTTTTGCAAATCACCTTTCGGCTCTGGAACAACTTCAATAATTCTTTTGAGTACTTTATCTACTCCGAGACCGGTCTTGGCTGAAATAGGGATAATTTCTTCTTTGGTAAACCCCAAGTCCACCAATTGAGCACTTACTGTCTCAAGTTGGGCATTTGGCAAGTCTATCTTGTTAATTATTGGAATAATGCGCAAGTTTTGTTTGCGGGCAAGGTTCAGATTTGCCAAAGTTTGCGCTTGCACTCCCTGGGTCGCATCAACGACTAAAATTGCTCCCTCGCAGGCTTGCAAAGAACGCGAAACTTCGTAGGAAAAGTCAACATGACCCGGAGTATCAATTAAATTTAAAATAAAGTCGTTGGTCATTGGTCTTTTGTCTTTAGTCGCTTCATGGTCCAACGACCAACGACCAACATCTAGCGACCGATATTTCATTCGTACCGGAGCCAGCTTAATCGTAATTCCCCGTTCCCGTTCAATCGGATTGCTATCCAGCAGTTGTGCCTGCATGTCGCGCTTTGCAACTGTGTCGGTCATTTCTAAGAGCCGATCTGCTAAGGTACTTTTACCATGATCTATATGAGCGATGATACAGAAATTACGAATATGAGATTGTGTATCCTGAGTTTTATCGAAGGACATAGTGGGTATTGTAACAAATCTACGGGCTTTGAGGTTTTATGCGGAAACGTCAGAAGCAAGTGATTCTTCTTTCCGCTTCAAATAGGCTCGTACCAGACGAATCACAATGTAGGTAAGTACAAGTCCAACCAAAAGTAAAAGTAAACCAATACCCTGGTTTTTGGCAAAAGGGTTTACTGGTGCAACCGGAGAACTGAGCCCTCCAGCGGCACCCGGTTTACCCAGTGTGCTATCCTGGTTATCAGGTTCATTGGTTAAGGCAATTGTCGTATTTGAAGCTTCGGGAAAGCTCAAAACTTGTCCGGATGGTGGTGGCACGGTGATAGCAACATTAGTCGTGGTAGTTCCTCCTGCTACCTCGCCTTCGGTGTCTGAAGCAATATCGGTCGAATCGGAATCGGTATCATCTGTATTTGAAGTATTGTCTACAGACTGACTGGCGCCAGGAACTGGATTTATGGTAAAAACCGCACCCTGGGCCTGCCGGAGCACATCCCTACCTTTATCAACTACCACATTTGAGTCATTGGTAGAAGTAGCGCCGGTAAAATTAAAGGCGAGCACGGTTGAACTGACTGGAGATTTACCTTTTACAAACACTTCGGCAATTTTAGTGTAGGCGCGCGTATAGCTGCCGAGCGGATGCACGAGCGCGAATTTAGCTCTTCCGGTCTGGTTATTGATGGTAAGCGCGTATTGATTGGGAAAGGTATTGGTTTTCTCAATTTTAGCAAGCTCTAAAAATCGCGGATCAAACTGCAAAAATACGTCAGTGCCAATGATTGCCTCACCCTCAGGATCCAAAAGTAACCCAACTGACACGGTCTCGCCTTGTGTCAGACTCATGGTTTCCGGGGAAAAAAGTAAACGCGCAGCCTGCACTGGTTTCGCATGCACCAAAAACATTATTACTGCGAGAACTACTAATATTTTTTTCATCCTTTTTTTTATTTAAAAATCAAAGGCGGGTCACGCTCACAATCCGCCAACTGGCGGACAATTCGAGTTTCGCATGTTTGATCCGCCTAAGGCGGAGAGTTCGAAACGAGAATTGGGAAAAGCGAGCGGCAGGCCTCCGCCTCATGAAGGTGATAAACAACTTGTTGTTTACATTTCGAATTACACTGCCGAATTTTTCCTGCTACTCATCCTCCTGCAAATAGTTCTGCGTCAGGATAAAGTAATCGCTCGTGTTGACGATTCCATCCCTGTTATAGTCTGCAGTTCCGGTTTCAAACCAGACATCGTACATGAGCGAGACATCCAGCGTGTTGACAATGCCGTCGTCGTTCAGATCCCCGGCTTTTAAGGCGCCGATATCGCTCTGGTTCAGGCCTGGACTGACATCAAGGCTAAAGCTCCTGCGCAGGAAACCGCTCACCTTAAAGAAGAAAGTCTTGAGACTCCCAATAAAGCTGTTGTCAAGCCTGACCTGGTTACTCGTTCCACTGGGATCAGTAGTCATTTGTGCTGAGAAAGTCGACCCTTCTGCAGTCAACAAACCATCGACACTGTGGCCAAGCACTTCATCTTCAGATGGCGTAGTCAGAGATAGTATCAGATGCGCCGGATTGACAATATCAATTAGTAGTGGTACTGGTTGCTCTAAAATATCAGTGCCATCAACTGAGCTGATTGCATTGCTGTCATTCTTTTTACCTACCCGGTACTGAAATGCAAGTGCGGTTTGGCCGCCCACAAAACCTCGTAAATGCAACGTAGCCATACGTCCACTTCCGGTAAAGGCCTGTCCGACTTGGGCTACCTGGGAAATACTGATACTACCATTACCGTTGTTAATTTTAATCCGGGGCGTACTACCAAGTAAATTTCCATCATCAACCGAAATACCGGTAATCCGGGTTGGGTCAAATTCGACTATCGCATCCACTCCGATCACTGGTTGACTGGTCGTGAAGTTTACGTCAACTGTAAATTCTTCATTAATCACCGCCGGCGGCGTAAAGGCAAATGAAAGCGCAGTCGGACCATCAGTTGGCGCTGGTGTTGCAGACGGTGATGGACTGGGATCCGGAGTCGCAACCGGTGTTGCCGACGGCGTCGGTGTCGGATCAGGTGTAGCGCTCGGACTCGGCGAAGCTGACGGAGTTGGAGTCGGACTTACTGAAGGTGACGGTGTTGGAGTGGGACTCGGAGTTGCGTCTGGTGTCGGATCAGGTGTAGCCGTGGGACTCGGAGAAATTGCAGGTGTAGGACTGGGGGATGCTTCCGTAATCGTAACTGATCCGTCGGTAATTTCATTGGCAATTTCGGAAGCGGAGGGAGTAGTAATCACAACACTATTAAGACCAAATGTAGAACTGCCGGTGCCGATTGTTGCAAAGGTAATAATTGCGAGTGTGCCGTCTCCCGTTGGCCCTGGATTTATCCCAAATTCCAGACCGCCAAATGCAGCCGCTCCATTTACGTTATCAATATTTTCAAGTGGAATGACCGTATTACCGGTTGAACCAAGTAGCGCTCCCACACTCCAATCGGTAATTTGCAAAAGTGCAGGATCATAGAGCAAACCAAATTCAAATCCACCAACTTCTTCTGTATTATTCTGTAAGGTAACAGCGATGGAAACCTCTTGGCCTTGAGCCACAGTTTGATCTGCTGGAGCAATTGAAACAGTCGGACCAACAACCTGGGCATTTACCCGCTGTAATAATATACTGCTTAACACAATTGACGTAATAAATGAAAGTGCCAATAAAACTATTTTTTTCATGTTCCATTTCCAGCGCCATTACAACGCTGCCCCCATGTATTTACTACGCGCTGGATATCAACGATGTCAATATCACCATCAGCATCTGTATCATATTGACTGTCATACTTCGGATTGCCGGTCTTAGTGTTCCAGCGGCTCGTCACTTGCATGATGTCGCGAATGTCAACTAGACCATCATGATTAAAGTCATACAATAACACGCAGGGACTGGCTGAGGGTGACGGAGATGGAGTTGGATCTAACGTCGGTGAAGGCGTTGGGCTCGGTGTCGGAGTCGGCGTTGGAACTGGAGTTGGAGTTGGTGATGCGAGCGCTACTACCGCAACATTAACCGAATCTGAGCCCGTACCTAAAATATCCTCAGGCTGGCTTCCATTAATAATAACGATGTTGGCATCAGTTGTACCATCCTGATTACGCGCAATTTCAATAGCAGAATTTCCAAGTGTGAGCGCTTTAAAAGTCACCGTGGCAATCGGGTTACTCACTGGATCAAAAATCCCATTTAATGGCGTGGTTAATAACTCAGTTCCCTGATCAAAACTGAGTAAACCAAATTCAAGTTGTGACTGGGTTGCATCCTGGAGATTTTTGGTCACTGCTTGAGTCAAGTCAATCAGATTATTAGTTCCCGGTACCAGCGTTGCAAAACCAGCTGTTCCCAAACTCACATCAACTACTTCTAATATGTCGCTATTAAATCGCAGTACCGCATCAACCCCCACCACATCTTGAGCTGTGGTATCAAGACCAACTACCACGGTAAATGTCTCCTGTGGAACCACTTGAGTAGCAGATGTATGGAGTAAAAAACGGGCAGTACCGGTTTGCGCCTCGACAAAAAATTTAGAAAGCGCAATCACAAGAAGAAGACAAACAGTGAGTCCGGTAGTCCAGGCAAAGAAGGCGCGTTTCCCGCGAAGTAAGCGAAACAAACCATTAGTAATTCTCGACTTCGTATCAAACATAATTTACGCACACAACAAATAGAATGAAACTATAAGTCGGGGAATAATTTTTAGTTTATAGTACGACGAAGAGTTTTTGTCAATAACCAAATGAAGAATTTTTAGTGGAATTTTACTATTACATTTTTTCTAAGACATCTACTCCAAGCAAATACAAACCCTTTTTAAAAACCTGCGCGGTTGCCGAAGTCAATGCAACTCTAAACTGTCTGGTCTGTTCATTAATTTTATTGTCATGAGCAGTGCCTAAAATCGAATGTTTGGCGTAAAATAAATTAAAGCTCTGCGCCAGTTCAAATAAATAATTACAAATGAGGCTGGGCGTATACCCGCCAGCCGCTTCGTTAACGATTTCCGGGAAGTACATCAGCCGGCGTAAGATTTCCCGTTCTTCAGTAGTAAGTGATATATTTTTCAGATCAATATGTTTCAAAGTAGATACTAAATCTAACGCTGTTTTCTGATCACTGATCACTGTTTGCTGAGTTGCTTTCCGCAATACACTCTTTGCCCGGGCATAAGAATAGAGCAGGTATGGTCCGGAATCGCCTTCAAAATTTACTGAGGCATCTATATCAAAAGATATCTCCTGCTGCGTTGAAACCCGTAAAAACGAGTACTTAACTGCAGCAATCGCGCACTTTTCAGAAATAAGTTCTTGATCCTCTTTTGAATAGTTTGATTTACTATTTTGTAGAATGTTATAGATTTCAGTTTTAGCAGTATCAATGAGCCACTCGCCCAGGACGACATTGCCACTGCGGGATGACATTTTGCCATGTTTGAGTTTTACCCATCCATAAATCAAATGAAATTGTTTATTCTTCATTTGAGGATTTAGCTGATATAAAGCTTCAAATACTACTTTAAAATATTCTGCCTGTTCCGGCCCAACTATATGTATAATCAAGTCAGGATGATATTTATTAAACTGAAGCGGTGCCAACCCCATATCTTTACCTTCATAAGT
>DQGR01000007.1 GCA_003524845.1 Patescibacteria group bacterium | reverse complement strand
TTTAGATCATAGAAAACTGAAACTGCGACATTATATGTTGAGACTGGTGGGGGAACACAGGCCCCGCCGCAGTTTGAACCACTATAAGGACCATTTCTGGTTGCTACGCATGAACTACCTGAACAGCCATAAAGAACAGTGCAAGTGCCTCCCACACATGTTTGGTCAGCCGGACAATCTGCGTTTCCGTTGCAGCCGGATCTATTAGCAAAGCTAAAATTAATTCCAGTCACATTACCTCCACTAACAGTTGGGCTTCTGGGATTAGTTGAGGTTATCGTGTAAAGATTTGAATTTGGATTAACAAGTCTTACGTCGTAAGTTCCATTAGAGAGTCCACTGATAGAATAATTACCGCCTCCTCCAGTAGACACGCTATTATTGTAATTTGCATTTGCAGCTGGCTTCCATTGGACAGTCGCGCCGCCATAACCGCTCCCGCTATAACTGACACTTCCTGAAATTGAGTAAGTTGCAGGGGCGACACACCTGTCGTTAGCATTACAAATTTGTCCCGAGGGACACTGCCTAGTCCCGTTTACTCCACAATTTCTGGTATTGCCGCAGGCATTTGAGGTAAACCCGCATTCTTTCGTTCCGCAGGCAGGAGCAGCAGGGCAAACACAAGTATTGTTGTTACAGACTTCACCGGCAGAACATTTAGAAGTGTCGTTTGAAGTACATTGGACACAAGTGTTATTTGAACAAATTGCGGTAGTTCCACATCCACCGCAACTAGCAGATTTACCACATGCATTAGTTACAGTACCGCACTTACCGCTACAGGAAGGAGTAGGGCAGCAGTCTCCTCCGCAAGTCGAACCACCATAACTTCCGCCGACGGTTTTTACACAGCTAGTCCCCGAACAAGCATAGCGGGCAACACAGGCATTATTAACACAAGTATTATTATTTGAGCAACCGTTATTATTTATACAATCTACACATTGAGAGTTTGTTGTTCCGGGATTTTTACACTGTTGTCCGCTGGGACAATCAGAATTTGCTGTACATCCACTAGGACTAGCATCACAAAAGAAAGCCTCATACCCGTTGTTGCAATTGTAGGTTGAGTTTCCATTGCCATTGAGTACGATCCTACAATTAGGATAGCCCCATTCTCCGCCGATTTTCTGCCTAGTGCCCTGATTACAAGTCTCACCCATGTATTTACAAAATCCACATCGGGTGTTGCCTCCGTCAGTTTGCCACCTTCTAGCAAATTGGTCGCAGTCACCACTCGAGTTGACGGTAGTGTAGCTTGGGCACCCCGTATAAAAATCACATGATCCAATATAATTTCTGTAACTGTAGCTTAAGGGCTCTACGTTGCATGTCGGGTATGCTTTTGCTTCTCCTTTCAAAAAGAATGCTATTGAAAGAAGGACTAAAAGAGAAATTAATATCTTATATTTACTTTGCATATGCAGAAATTTGGTTCCCAAACGGCACACAACCTAAATCGTTCCGAAGCCCTTTGATATACTCAAGCAATTGATTATTGCAGTTTATTACTGTTTGATTATCGGGAGGAGGTTTCAGTCTGAAAAGCATCTGTACTAAACGGTGTTCGAGTAGTTTACTTTTCCGATAAACATCAGTTGCCTCCGTTAAGATAGTAGCTTTTGTAGAACCTAACCTTTCATCAGAAGAAAGTTTTATTGAGAAAATACCAGAGTAATTTTTATTGAAAAGCAATACATCAAATTTAACAGTTTTCCCTTGGAGAGGAGTAGATATTTGTGCTTCAACCATGTTGTTTTCATTTATTATCCTATCAATTTGAGCATATAAAACTAGTGTTGAACCATCTGAATTGAAGTAGCCATTGCCCACTTTTTTTTCACCCTCGAGATAATATTCAGCGAGAGGCGTTTTGTTAGTTGGGGAATTTCTCTGGTTGATAATGAAGGTTAATCCTAAAAGAACAATAATTAATAAAAAGAGTGATGCAATCAATAAGAGCTGGGCACGGCTCATAATTTAATTCTATTGTGAATCAGCTCATATTGTCAATAATTTTAATTCACCTTATGAATGCCTAAAGCAGAAATGTATGGAATATCGCTAGGGGAGACGTTGCTGTTATTAAAAAATGTGGGCATAAGATCAAGAACATCGTGGTAATCAGAAGTTTGGATCGCCTCCAAAAAAGTCCAAGCTTCTCTAGCTGCTTTAGCGTGTTGCCTCGTAATTTCTTCAATTGGTGTGCCTACTACGCTACTTTCATCCAGCCTTAAAACAAAATTAGAAATATCACCTAAATAATTTGTCATTACTCCATAAATTCTATCCCCGCTTATATAATCTGACCTTGGGGCACCGGAACCTGCCAGATTGCTTGGATTTAACCCCAAAGATGTTATATGTTCACCGGACAACATAACTGGGAAAATGAGCCTGTTCGCTGCAGCATCCTGAACTCCCATAAAGACAACAGTATCGTTTCCAGATTTCTGAATATCAACAATATCTGTTTGAACCCCGCGTTGCGTTTGATCCTCAGGGCGGATGTTTGGAATCGCTCCAAAGAGTTCTAGTTTCCCGTTTGCATCGACCCATCCGACTGTTACTTCCATGTCGAGCCATTTTTGGAGAATAGGGTCGGTTGGGGTGGGTTCGGGGGAGGGGGTTACTTCCGCTGTGGGGGAAGGGGTGACTGGAATTGGCGTGTTTGTTGGTAGTAATGTTGGGGTAGAAAATGGAGATTCCGAAACAATAGGGCTTGGGGTAGGTGGAACTGCCGTGGGATCAGGCGTTCTAGGTGCCGTTATTGCACAGCCGGCAAGAACTAAAGCGGGGAGAAGCTTTGCGTATTTATTTTCTCGGGCAAGATAATTTATGAATCCCGAAAATCTTTCACTCAAAGTCGGGCGAGGCGCCTCTGTTTCAATCGAATAGTTAGCTTCACCGACGATATTTCCGCCTGCGTCTAAAATATCTGCGCTGCCTTCTCCAGTATTAGCCATTTTTTCTACCATATTTATCTTAGGCGAGAATTGTCTGCCTAGTCAACCCTGTTAAATGGCAAAAGCCAATTTGTTAAACAAATTATTTAACAAGGTCAAGCTAATATAACATTTTTAGTCACTTTAGTCAACGTTTATAGGCCTAAAAGGTGCATCGAGAATTCGAGAAGGTTAAAGATTATTTGGCCGAGGGAAAATCCGCCGATGGGGATAAGAAGAAGTGCAAAAAGAATAAAAATCCCCATATTGCCAAGAGATAAATAGGCGCCGGCTTGTTGCTCGGAAAGAATAAGAGAAAAAACTTTTGATCCGTCAAGTGGCGGGATTGGAATCAGATTAAAAATTGCGAGTAGCAGATTAAGCCTTACTACTTGAAGAATAAAAAAGTAAAAAAACGTATCTAGGGCTCCGGCAAAAAGATGCAGAACAATAGCGCCAAGTATGGCAATTCCAACATTCGTCAAGGGTCCGGCTAGTGCGACTAATGCCATATCGCGCCTTCCGTCGCGCAGATTAAATGGGTCAACTGGAACCGGCTTGGCCGCTCCGAAAATAACAGGAGAGCCTGAAAAAATAAGCATAAGGGGAAGAAGGATACTCATAATCGGATCAATGTGGGGGATCGGATTGAGAGTCAGGCGTCCCAAAAGCCTGGCTGTTGGGTCTCCCAAGCGATCGGCAACAATTCCATGAGCAACTTCATGAAAGATTGCCGAAAAAATTAAAATGACAAGAACTAAGACTCCGAATTCTAAAGACATGAGGATATTCTAACACAGCTTCTGGCTTCTGGCACCTGGCTTCTAGCTATTAGCTAGTTGCTAGTAGCTAGTCGCTTGGGATATAATATCCCACATGGCAAAGGGAATGAAATGCGCTAATTGCGGAAAAGGAATAATGATTGGACACCGCGTGTCGCATGCAAAAAACAGAACAAGAAGAATCTTTAAGCCAAATCTTCATAAGTCAAGAAT
>DQGR01000105.1 GCA_003524845.1 Patescibacteria group bacterium | reverse complement strand
TGACAATTGCTGATTTTTGCTCGATTTCCTCATTGAGGTCTGTAATCTGCCGATCCAGGCTGAAGCGGTAAATAAAGGCAAGCAGGACGATGATTTCCGTCGAGACGATAATGTAGCGTCCGTAAATTAATGACCAGCGCAAGATCCGGCCTACTAGTGAAGCATCAAAATCTTTACGCGTAAGTAAATTAATTGGTTTGGCAGGATTGCCCATAATGGCCTAAAATTTAGGATAGCAGTTTTAAAACCGGAATGGAAGAGCGATTGGGTAGGTAAGTATAAGCAGTAAGAAGTAAGTAGTGAGGAGCAGGATGAAAAAGGTCAGGGAGCAGCAGTTTTGAGAACTGCAGTCTTTGCAGTTAGATGTGACAGATGTGATTTCAGTCGGGCCGCTTTGTTTTTGTGGATGACGTGCTTTTTTGCCGCTGTGTCAATGGCGCTAAATGCGGTTTTAAGCGTGCCAAGGTTCGGTTTGGTTCGCATTGCCTTGACCGCTTTTTTGTAAGCAGCGCGGGTTTTTTCGTTGACCTGGGCCCGAACGCGGTCCTCATGCATTTTTTTAATGGCTGACTTGATGATTGGCATAGGTTTAGAGGGTAGTATACGGGAAATTCAGGAAGTTGGCAAGCTGGCGTGGGTTTAAGCGTTTACAGGGTGAAATAAATATTCCCAATTTTCGTCCTCCGGTAAAAAAGATATAATGCTTCCACATGCGTGCAATTATTGAGCGAATCCTTGCCTTCAGTTTTCGCAAGCAACAAACCATCCTTTCGGCAGCCGGGGTAATTATGATTGCCGTATTTTTATCCCGGGTTTTAGGTCTTTTACGGGACCGGTTGCTGGCCGGCATTTTTACCGTTGACGAGCTGGGAGTATATTTTGCCGCGTTCCGGATGCCTAATTTTATCTTTGAACTACTGGTTCTGGGAGCCCTGTCAACCGCGTTTATTCCGGTATTTACCAAATATATTTCNNCTGGTTAAAGACGATGAAAAAAAGGCGCACCGGATGGCGGCTTCGATTATTAATTTGAGTCTGATTGTCACGCTGATTCTACTGCTGCCACTGGTTATTTTTACCCGGCAAATTTCCTATCTGTTAGTTCCTGGATTTAATGAAACGGAACGGGAACTGATGATTTCGTTCACGCGGATTATGCTGGTTGGGCAACTGGTGCCGCTCATGGTCGGCAATTTTGTGACCGGGATGCTGCAATCGTATCAACGGTTTATTTTGCCGTCACTCGCGCCTATTGCCTACAACATTGGCATCATCATCGGCGTGCTGTTATTTGCACAATCACTGGGTTTATACGCTGCGGTCTGGGGAGTTGTGATCGGGGCAATACTGTATTTACTGATTCAACTGCCGCTGATTATCCATTTAGGCTACCGGCATGAGTGGAAACTCGAACTTGATAACCGGGGCGTCCGGGAAGTGATGCATCTGATGATGCCGCGGACTTTTGGTCTCGCCATATCTCAAATTGATACAACGGTTGATCTGATTCTCGCTTCCTATTTAGGAAGTAGAAGTATCACGATTTTTTATTTTGCCCAGCATTTGCAGCAGTTGCCGATTGGTTTGTTTGGGGCAACCTTCGCCCAAGCGGCGCTGCCGACGCTTTCGCTGGAAGGCGCCAAAAAAGACCTGGAATCGTTTAAAAAGTTTTTACTCGCCTCGATGCACCAGATTCTCTTTTTAGTGTTACCGGCATCTGTCATCCTCATTGTGCTGCGGATTCCGGTAGTGCGGCTGGTTTTTGGTGCAGCCCGATTTGACTGGCCGGCTACCGTCTATACCGGTATGACTCTGTCTTTTTTTGCTATTTCAATTTTTGCCCAAAGTCTGGTGCAACTCTTTGCGCGGGGATTTTATGCACTCTATGATACGCGGACTCCGGTTATTGTCGGCGTACTCTCCGTCATCATTAATACTTCTGCAAGTATAGTACTCGTTAGTGTGCTGCATCTGCCAGTCTGGGCGCTCGCAATTTCTACTTCCGCAGCCAGTATCGTCAACGCGGCGCTACTACTTATCCTGCTCTACCGAAAAGTAAACGGGTTTGATTTGCACTTATTGCTGGTTCCGCCGTTAAAGATGGTTGTTGCCTCACTTATTACCGGTATTTTTCTTTATGTCCCCATAAAACTTTTGGACCGGCTGGGGTTTGATACGACTCAAGTAGTCAATTTGTTGTTACTGACTGGAATCGCCGCTTTCTCAGGTCTGTCAGTGTATGTCTTCCTGGCTTGGTTTTTCGACATTGAGGAGGTTGGAACATTTTTCAAGTTATTGCAAAAAGTCAAACGGGCACCGCGGGTATTTTTCAATGCGACTGAAGAATTGGTTAGTTCTGATCACCCCTCAATTTCCTAAAAACGGATTAACAGTTTCCGGTACCAGAAGTTCAAGCAGCGCTACGTTATTTGCTGACATGATTACTGAAACCGGAAGCGTGTCTCCACTCAAGGCTATAGTTTCGCTGGTGGTGTCTTTTCCCAAAAAAGTGCGTTTCAGCTCATAATTTCCCGGCTGCAAATGAGTGAAAGTAACCGGCACCATTTCTGTGTTGCGTCCGGCATAATCATAGTTACTGAGCAGCACCCGGATAATTTGTCCGTCTTTAGCAGCCAGTCCGGTGACCCAGGTGCCCTCACCCTCAAGGTGCAACCGTTGTCCGGTTAAGGCCTGCAATAATTTAAACGCCTGAAAGCGGGGTTTAGGGGTGATGCCGGAGGATGGATGTGTTAATAGTCCCCATCTGCCCCAGAATTTCCGGTTAGCCGGATCGGGCCCGTCCACTACTTCAAAGGCAAACAGTGCTGCGTACCCATTAATTGCTTGGCGGATGACTGCAACACTGTGTGCGGCAGCCAGATTGGTGTCATAACCGGGATGGACATCAGAATCAAATCCCCACTCAGAGATAATTCGCGGCAGGGCAACGAGCTCAGGATAGCTGAATAACCAGCCGGTGACCTCAGACGCATCTTTGGCAAACTGAGTGGGGTCAGTCGTATAACGATGCCAGGAGATGAAATCCAGGCGTAATTTATTTTGGGTCACATAATCAGCAAACGCGACAATCCAGTTTTTGTACAGTTGTGTAGTTGCCGGGCCGCCGATTTTGAACTCATTGACATTCTGGGCATTTTGCGCTCCCTTAACTGCAAATTCATAGAGGGTCAGGTAATTTTTGTTGCCGGCATATTTCCAGTTGCCGAATAAATCAGGCTCATTCCAGACCTCATACTGCACATCAGATAAGTTTATACCATCTTTGCCACTGTATCGCTCTATCGTGCGCTGAACCACGAGCGCCCACTCGTTCCAGTCGCGCGGCACAGAAAGAATATCGGATTGTGCAATCGCCTGTGGCATATAGGAAAGCGCGAAAAATGGCTTGGCGCCAGTATTTAGTATACTTGCCACGATGTCATCGACGGCTTTGAAATCAAATTCCAAGGTGCCTGAGGCCGTGCGTCGCACCACCCGATGGTGATCATATATATGGTCAATCCGGATATAGCGAGGGGAAAGTTCTGCAATTTTACTGCTTACCGGCTTCAACATATTTTTCTGTTCTTCTCCGCCTTGGGCGAAGGAGTTCCATGAGGGTTGGATTGGCTCAAGCAGGTTTGTAGTGTCGACAATAATTGCGGCTTTCGTGCCGGTTGCTCTGGTCAAAAACTCATGGGTAGTTTGAATACCAATATATAAGAAGGGTAAGGCAACCAGAAGTAACAATGTAGCAATCAGTGATAGGTAGGCTGAACGTCTGTGCGGCATACGTTTTTTCATGGGTAAATAATCTCGCCCTAAAACTATATCAGGAAATATTCAGGTTGACAAAGTTTAGCAGTCATGTTTTAATACTGCTAATTCATTCCCGTGGAGTTTTATGTACGAATTAACTGACCGGCAAATCAAAATCCTCAAGGCAATTATCGAAGATTATATCGAAACCGCTGAACCGGTTGGTTCTGAGACGCTCGACAAGAAGTATAACTTAGGCGTTTCCCCGGCGACCATCCGCAATGAAATGGTACGCCTGACCACGAACAAATTTTTACGCCAGCCCCATACCTCGGCCGGACGCGTGCCTACTCCGCTGGCTTTCAAATTCTACATTCAGAATTTAATGAAGCAAAAAGATATGTCGGTGACCGATGAGGTGTCAGTTAAAGAAAAGATCTGGGATTACCGGCAGCGGAGTGAAGGTTTGCTGCGCGAATCCGTCAAAGTGCTGGCTGATAAAACCCATACACTCGCAATTGCCGTAACCAATGATGGGGCAATTTACTATGCCGGTATGGCAAACCTCCTGGACATGCTGGAATTTTACGACATTTTAGTGACCAAAAACCTGCTGCTGATTCTCGAGCAATATGATTTCTGGCACGGCATACTGGGGAAAGAAGCGCAGCACGCGCCGTTTTATGTCATCTTTGGAGATGAATTACGGAAAGAATATTTAGCCAACTGCGGTATGGTATATGCGAGTATTGCCACTCCCAAACTTGAGTGTTCAATCGGGGTGATTGGCCCGTCGCGGTTAAACTATCCGTATGTCATTCCGGTAGTCTCGTACTTTGGTAATTTACTAACTGATATTTCCCAATCCTGGTAATTTTTACCTAAGTTTAAGTACTATGAATCAGGACGACCAGAATAAAACACCAAAAGCGAAAAAAGAAACGGGACTTGACGAGTCGCACCTTAAAGCCTTGGAAGAAAAAGTCAGTGAGTATGAATTACGCTGGAAGCGGGCACTGGCTGACTACCAAAATCTGGAAAAGCGGACCGAAGAGCGATTTTCTGACTTAACCCAGTTTGCGGTTAAGCGTTTTATTGAAAAATTATTGCCGGTTATTGACGATCTGGAAAAAGCCCGGGAACATATTAAAGACGAAGGACTTAATTTAGCTTGGAAAAAACTCATGGGAGTACTTAAGGAGAATGGTATTGAGCATATACCGGCACAGGGCAAAACGTTTGATATCCACACCATGGAAGCAATTCACATGGTTGAGGGGAAAGCCGACAATCAAGTGGTAGCAGAACACCGGGCTGGATATCTGATGCATGGATCAGTATTAAGACCGGCTCAGGTGACGGTAAGTAAGAAAAAAAGTTAAAATATAAATTGTATGTCCGCCTACGCTCAAATTCGTTTCGTGGTCTTGTGTCCACGCAGCCGAATGTTCGCTTCGGCGGGCTTAAGAAACGCTAAACTCACCTCCGATTCGGAGGTTCATTAAGCATTTCTAAAGGAGGGTAAATATGGCAAAAATAATTGGCATTGATCTGGGAACCACAAATTCCTGTGTTGCAGTCATGGAAGGCGGGTCGCCCAAAGTAATTCACTCAGCAGAAGGCCGCAACGTCATTCCGTCAGTCGTTGACCCAATCAAACGGGTGGTCGGCGATGTGGCTAAACGGCAACTGGTGGTACATCCCAAAAGCACAGTGTTTTCAGTCAAGCGCTTAATGGGGCATAAATTTTCCGATGAAAGCGTCCAGCGCGATATCAAGTGGTTACCTTACTTGGTAAAAAGTAGCCGTGATGATATGGCTGTCGTTGAAACTGACGGAAAAACCTTTACACCGCAGGAAATTTCCGCGATGGTTTTGACCAAAATCAAAAAAGACGCGGAGAGTTATCTGGGAACTGAGGTTAAACAGGCAGTCATCACGGTGCCGGCGTACTTTGACGATGCACAGCGCCAGGCTACCAAACAAGCCGGAGAAATTGCCGGGCTTGAGGTACTGCGGATTATAAACGAACCCACCGCAGCTGCCCTGGCCTACGGGCTGGATAAGAAAAATGCCCACACAATTGCGGTCTATGATTTGGGTGGGGGAACATTTGATATTTCGATTCTGGAACTTGGCGAAGGCGTGTTTGAGGTGAAATCAACCAATGGTGACACGCATTTAGGCGGCGATGATTTTGACCAGAAGATTTTGAGTTTCTTTGCCGATGAATTTCAAAAGGAACACGGCGTTGATTTACGCAAAGACCCGCAAGCGTTACAACGTTTACGTGATGCGGCGGAAAAAGCCAAAATCGAGCTTTCAAGTTCTCTGGAAACTGAAATCAATCTGCCGTTTATTACTCAGGGCAAAGACGGGCCGCTGCATTTAGTCATGAAGCTGACCCGGAGTAAACTCGAAGCGTTGGTTGACGAACTGATCCAGAAAACCACTGATCCGGTCAAAGCCTGTCTGAAAGATGCCAAAATCACTACCGGCGATATTAATGAAGTTGTCTTGGTAGGCGGAATGACCCGGATGCCAAAAATTATCGAGACGGTCAAAAACTTTTTTGGCAAAGAACCCAATAAGAGCGTTAATCCTGATGAAGTTGTGGCAATTGGGGCGGCGGTCCAGGGTGGAGTCCTGTCAGGTGACGTGAAAGATATTCTGCTACTGGACGTGACCCCGTTAACCTTGGGAGTCGAGACGTTGGGTAGTGTGGCGACACCACTTATTCAAAGAAACACCACGATTCCGACGAGTAAGTCGCAGGTGTTTTCAACCGCAGCTGATAATCAGACGTCAGTTGAGATCCACGTGTTGCAGGGTGAGCGGCCAATGGCGCGCGACAACAAATCACTGGGGCAATTTCATCTGGACGGAATTCCGCCTTCACCGCGCGGTGTGCCACAGGTGGAAGTGACCTTTGACCTTGATGCCAACGGAATTTTGAATGTCAGTGCCAAGGACAAAGCTACCGGAAAATCACAAAGCATTAAAATCACCGGCTCCACCGGCCTTTCCAAAGAAGAGATTGAAAAGATGCAAAAGGAAGCGGAACTGAATGCCGAAGCTGACAAACAGGCCAAAGAAAAAATCGAAACCCGCAATGCTGCTGACACGATGATTTACACGGCGGAAAAATCTCTGAAAGATGCCGGCGACAAAGTTAAACCGGAAGTGAAAGCAGATGTGGAAGCCAAAGCCAAAGCTTTGAAAGACATTCTGGAAACCGGCAGCAAAGAAGATATTGAGACAAAAACCAAAGAACTGTCTGAAGCCCTTTCAAAAGTTGGCGAGGCCATGTATGGAAATCAGAAAACAGAAAACAGTGAACAGAAAGCCGGAGAAACGAGCGAAGCGAAGTCCACCGAATCCGCCTCAGGCGGAGAAGGAGGAAAGGATGACAAAAAAGTCGAAGAAGGCCAGGTAGTGGAGTAGTATTCAGTCATCCCGACCAAGCGAAGCGCGTGGAGGGATCTCTTTCACCAGCGGTTGCTGTAAGAGATTCCTCGATTTCACTTCGTTTCACTCGGAATGACACAAAGAAGGGCGCGCGTAAGCGCGCCCGATTAATACAAATTGTTTTTACATACTTTTTAAGCAAGTACGTATGAGTAAGAAAAAAGAAGATCCTGTAAGTTTTACTGAAGAAAATATAATGCGAGAATTAGACAGTTTATCCGATGCAGAATTGCGATCAGTGCATAGTAGACTATTTGATAGCGAGCATAAAGTAAAAACTGCTTTTTCCTGGTTAACTGATGAAGAAAAAGCAATTTATAATAAGTTTTATGGAGAAGTAAAGGAAATCAGAGCCACGTATTCTAACGAAGATGAATTTGAGGCACATTCAGATCAGATAATGCGAGATCTTACAACAAAGATTCCAGAAATAGAGTCAGTGATGGATAGATTAGCACACTTTGAAGAAATACTGGAGAATAACTCAGGTAATATAAATCAATAGATTTTTTCACATCTAGAAATTTTATGACTACTACCCGTGATTACTACGATATTTTAGGAGTATCCAAAACTGCCAATGAGCAGGAACTCAAGGCTGCGTATCGCAAGCAGGCGCTGCAGTGGCATCCGGATCGAAACAAGACCAAGGATGCGGAAGTGAAATTTAAAGAAGTCAATGAAGCCTATGAGGTATTATCTGATCCGCAAAAACGGCAGACGTATGACCAGTTCGGCCATGCGGCCTTTCAACAGGGCGGTGTGGGTCAAAGTCCGTTTAGCGGCGGTTCACCGTTTGGGAGAGCCGGTAGTCAAGGACCGTTTACCTGGTCATATACAACCACCGGTGATATGGGTGATTTCGGCTTTTCCGATCCGTTTGAAATTTTCGAACAGTTTTTTGGCGGCGGTTCACCATTCGGTGCCCGCCAAAGGGCGGCCCGCAAACCAATATACTCATTACAAATTGACTTTATGGAAGCAGTCAACGGCGTATCCAAAGAAGTGGAGGTAGCGGGTAAGCGCAAAACTATTAAGATTCCGGCCGGTGTTGATGAAGGCACGCGGATCCGCTTTGACGAGTTTGATGTGGTGATTTCCGTCCGGCCACATAAAAACTTCCGGCGTGATAACTATGACATTTACACAGAAATTTCCCTGTCGGTTGCTGAGGCTACGCTCGGCACCATTTATGAAGTACCAACAATTGACGGCACCGTAAAACTCAATATCAAAGCCGGCGTGCAACCCGGGACACTCATGCGGTTACGGGAAAAAGGCGTGCCGCACGTACGCGGAGGTGGCCGCGGCGACCAGTACGTGAAAATTATGGTGGCAATTCCGACGCACTTAAACCGCCGGCAAAAAGAACTATTCGAAGAACTACGACATTCGTAAGGCGTGCACTCTAAATTTAATTGACTTATGTTTTTTTGAGTGGTAGAATCATACTGGTTAAAATTCAGGAGGTGGGAAGTTCCCGCCTTTTTTATTAAGTAAACATGCCAGCAATAGTCAGAAGCGAATTTGCACTAGCTCTTAATCAAGTAGCCACTGAGCGGGGAATTGACCCGACGGTGGTAGTTGAGACGATTAAGGCCGCAATTCTCGCGGCCTACCGTAAAGACGTTCCAGTGACCCCAGAGGAACTGGAACTTTTTACCGTTGAACTGAATCCTGATAATGGTGAAGCTAAAATATTCAAAGAAGGCAAGGATGTGACTCCTCCGGGTTTTGGCCGGATTGCCGCTCAAACCGCCAAGCAAGTGATACTGCAACGCATCCGGGAAGCGGAAAAACAGGCAATTTTGACTGATTTTTCAGCCAAAGTCGGCAGTATCGTTTCCGGCATGATCTTGCGCTTTGACGGCTCAAATATTATCGTCGACATCGGCCGGGCGCATGCCGTAATGCCGCCGACTGAGCAAATTACCAAAGAACACTATCGGTTAAACCAGCGCCTTACCTTTTACATCGAAGGCATCAGGGAGACCTATAAAGGTAATGAAATTATCGTTTCCCGCACACACAAAAGTCTGGTAGCCGGGTTATTCAAGCGGGAGGTGCCGGAGGTAATGCAGGGGGCAGTCGAGATTAAGGAAATCGCCCGCGAAGCTGGAAATCGCAGTAAAGTGGCGGTTGACTCGAGTCAACCTGGAGTGGATCCGGTCGGCTCCTGCGTCGGACAAAAAGGCGTACGGGTGCAGGCAGTCATTAATGAATTAGGCGGAAGCGAAAAAGTAGACATTATTCAGTGGAGTTCAGATCCGGTGCAATTTATTACCGCAGCTTTGGCTCCGGCTAAAGATATTAATGTGGAATATGATGAACGAGTTAAAACTGCAGTGGCTTGGGTGCCGGAAGATCAGCTTTCGCTCGCAATTGGCCGAGATGGTCAAAACGTGCGCCTGGCAGCCAAACTCACCGGAATTAAAATTGATCTAAAAAGTAAAACTCCACCAGCCGCAGCAAGTACTACCCCAATTGTTGTCGCAGATGACACTAGCACGGTAAGCGCACCTACGCAACCAGCAGCAGCCAGTCCGCCAGTTGCAACAGCTATAACTGAAACAGCACCAGTTACCGAAGCCGAACAGGCGGCAACCGAAGCAATTAAAGAAGCGGTTGCAGAACTTACCACGACAGACAAAATTGAAGATGCGGCAGAGCCGGTTACGGTGGTGAGCGAAGCACCTGAAATTGTTCCGGAAGTGACGGCAACTACGCCTGATTCCAGTGAGAGTAAAGACGCAGTCGTTAAGGAATAAGCGTATGAAACCGGTATTATTTTGCCAGAACTACCTTGCATATGAAAAACGAACACAAAACTTCGGTATTATCTTCCAGACCGCCAGTGGTTGCCGTGCTTGGGCACGTTGATCACGGTAAAACTTCACTGCTTGATACAATTCGCAAAACCCATCTCGTTGACCGGGAAGCTGGCGGAATTACTCAACACATTGGCGCGTACCAAATTGATTTTTTGCTGCAAAAAATCACCTTTATTGATACACCGGGACACGAAGCATTTGCCAAAATGCGTTCCCGTGGCGTACAGGCAGCTGATATTGGCATACTGGTAGTTGCCGCAACTGAGGGGGTCAAACCGCAGACGATCGAGTCGATTAAACACCTGAAGGCAGCGGGTATTCCCTTTCTGGTCGCGCTCAATAAAATTGATTTACCTGAAGCAAATGCCGAGAAAGTAATTTCGGAACTTGCGCGGGCTGAGGTACTGGTTGAGAAATTCGGGGGCGATGTCGTCGTGCTTCCGGTTTCGGCAAAAACCGGCGTCGGCATCGATAAATTACTTGATACGATTTTATTGATTGCCGGACTGAAAGGGATTACCGCTGACCCAAATGCGCCACTGGAAGCGATAGTCATCGAAGCAAAAATGGACAAACGTAGAGGGCCGCTGGCGACCCTGATTGTTAAAAACGGGACATTAAAGCGTGGACAAACTATATACACCGAAACAACTGAAGCAAAAGTGCGCGCGCTCTATAACGATCTTGGTCGGGAAGTCGAGGTGGCTCCGCCGGGATTTCCGGTTGAGGTGATGGGTTGGAAAGCGCTGCCGGTAATTGGTTCCCTGGTCACTGCAATTACTTCGGAAACCGCAGCCGTTGTAAATCCCCGGTTTGCGCCACGACCATTTGTCTTGCCGCCACTTGACGAGCAGAAAAAACCCAGAATTATCCTCAAAGTTGATGTGGCAGGTTCTCTTGAAGCGATTAAAGAAAATCTGGGTGAGGTGGCTGAGCTTGTAAGTGCCGGAAACGGAGACATTACCGACTCAGATGTGTTGCTGGCTAAGTCGGCGCGGGCAATTATTATTGGTTTTAACGTTAAAATTGCAAGTAGTGTACGGCTGCTTGCCGAAACAGAAAATGTCCGTTTTAAGCTCTATACCATTATTTATGACTTACTCGACGAAATTAGGGAAGTAGCTGAACTTATCAATAAGCCGGAAGCCCAGGAAGAAATTTTGGGTGAGGCGGTTATTCTGGTAGAGTTCCCCATGGATAACGAGCGGATTGCCGGTTGCAAAATTGAGAGCGGACGCATAGCAAAAGGAGATTTACTGCGCCTTACCCGAGGTGACACAAAGATTGGCGAGACAAAAATTAAGTCGCTCCGCCAAAGCAAGAAAGATGTGGTGAAAACAGAAGTAGGGAGTGAGTGCGGGATTGTTTTTGAGAAAAAACTTGACTTTCGCGTAAACGACCGTATAATCGCGTTTAAACGCAAGGAATTGCTTGTTTAGACAAGTAATTTGGCTTCAGTCTGCCCAAAATGTATGAATTTTACGACTGAACCACAGCAACTGAAAGACCTGCTTGCCGGAGTAAGCGGGAGTCAGAGCATCAGCATATTACTTCCGGAAAACTGTACGCGGGATGCGATGGCTGCGGGGCTCGCCTTATATTTATCACTGACCCAGGTTGGTAAAAATGTCAAGATCAGTTGTCCGCGCCCGGTGACGGTTGACTGGAACCGCCTGATTGGCATTAATAAAGTCGTCACCGAAATCAGCAATAAAAACTTCATTATCTCACTTGATTATATTGAAGGTTCAATCGACCGGGTCAGCTATAATATTGAAGGTGATAAATTTAACCTGGTGATTGAGCCGAGAGCGGGTTCGCAACATCTCTTCTCAGAAAAAAACGTCCACTATAACTCAAGCGGTGGGACAATTGAACTAATTATCACGATTGGTGCCGCCAGCCCGGATCTTTTGGGTAAAAACTATACTGAAAATAAAAGTCTGTTTACCGAAAAGCCGATTGTGGTTATTGATACCAATCTTGCAAACGGAAAATACGGCAAATTGAATGTGGTGCAGGTAGATGTGACGATGTCAGAATTAATGGTAGCACTTCTAAAGCTTGCCAAACTACCCATCACTGAAGATATTGCCGCAAATTTGTATGATGGATTAGCGTCAGGTAGCCGGAATTTTACTACACCAGGAGTAACTGCAGAAACATTTGAAACCGCAGCCTGGTTACTGAAATCTGGTGCGCGTAAAAATGTCACTTCGCAATTTACGTCAGCTCAAGAAGAATTGCCCCGCAACGAAGCCGCAGCGCCCGCACCTGATGAAGACCAACTGCCGCCGGACTGGTTAAAGCCAAAGATTTATAAGGGCGCGAGTAGTTTACTCTAGTTTTTCATGAGTTTCTTGTTAAATCGGCTCAGATACCGTATAATTACCCCTGTTACTCAGTCAAGAATATATTTGTATGGCAACCAAAACTAAAAAGACAGCCGCTGGCGTCAAGTCTACAGCCAGCCCAAAAAAACCTACTAAGTCGGTTAAAAAAGATACGGTAAAAATTGTCGCACCGACCATTCCCGGCGAAGACAAGCTCAAAATCATTGAGCTATTTGCAACTAAAAAGGGCGATACAGGCAGCCCAGAAGTACAGGTGGCACTGCTTTCCGAGCGAATCGAAAAACTGGTGTTGCACTTGAAGACTAATCCTTCTGATAATCATTCCCGGCGCGGATTACTCGGCATGGTGTCCAAACGCCGCCGGCTCTTAAATTACCTCGCCCAAAAAAGTGACGAGCGATATAAAACCATTACTAAAAAACTGAAATTAAAGTAACCCGCGCTTTTTGTATAAATTTCTACAACAGAAAGGAAAGAAGGCAGGCATGGCGTGAGATTTGTGAAGTGATCCCGATTATTTTGGTAAAATAACCGAGGCCACCTCATAACTCCACCTTTGCCGCTTTCTTTAGGAAAAACCTATGAAACAAGTTACTAAATCTCTCGAGGTTGGCGGTAGAACCCTCAAGTTTGAAGTTGGTCGGTTTGCCGAACAGGCAACCAGTGCGGTCGTTGCTTCATATGGCCAAACCATGGTGCTTGCTACCGTCGTAGCTGCCAAACCAAAAGCCGACCTGGGTTATTTTCCCCTGGGCGTTGAGTACGTCGAACGGCTCTATGCCGGCGGCAGAATCAAAGGTTCCCGCTGGGTCAAGCGCGAAGGCAGGCCGTCTGATGACGCAATTCTCTCCGCGCGCCTCATTGACCGCTCAATTCGGCCGTTATTTCCCAAGGGTTACGGTGACGAAGTGCAAGTAGTGGTGACCATTTTATCAGTTGATGGTGAGAATGAACCAAATGTCGTGGCCTTAAACGCCGTATCGGCGGCGCTCGCAATTTCACCAATTCCCTGGAATGGCCCAATTGGTGGTGTGTGTTTGGGTTATGTCCCGCCAAAAAACGGCGAACAGGGGCATTTTCTCTTAAATCCGGCTGAATCTGAAGTGCCGTTTTGTGATCTGGATCTGGTCGTTTCCGCAACTAGTAGCAAAATTTTGATGATCGAAGCCGGAGCTCAGGAAGTAGCTGAATCGATTGTTCTGTCTGCATTTACAACCGCACAGGAGGAAGCAGGTAAAATTGTGGCAGTGATCAATGAGTTGGCTCACGAAATTAAACCTAAAAAGTGGTCATTTATAAGTTCGTTGCCTGATGAAGCTTTACTAAACAAGCTCAAGAAAGATTACCACAAAGAAATTGACACCCTGCTTGCCGAACGGGTCAGCAAAGAAAATGAAAGTGAAAACATGGCGCTGATTGACGAGATCTATCTGAAATTCGAAGAGCAGCATGAGAAAAAAGCAATTGAAAAAGCCCTGGATTATTTAGTTAAACAGAAAATCCGCGACAACATTATTACCAAAGAGGCGCGGCCGGATGGCCGGAAATTAGACGAAGTGCGGGCAATCAGCTGCGAAGTAAGTCTACTTCCACGTACGCACGGGAGCGGTGTGTTTCAACGCGGCCAGACACAAGTGCTGACGGTTGCCACTCTTGGTTCGCCTTCAATGGAACAGTTGATTGAGAGTCCAATGGGAGAAGCGTCAAAACGCTATATGCATCACTATAGTTTCCCCCCGTATTCAGTTGGTGAAACTGGCCGGGTGGGATTCCCGAGCCGCCGCGAAATTGGCCACGGAGCTTTAGCTGAGCGGGCACTTTTAAGCGTGATCCCGTCAGAAGAAAAATTTCCGTATACCATTCGCCTGGTTTCTGAGGTCATGTCGTCAAACGGTTCGACTTCCATGGCTTCCACGTGTGGCTCAACGCTTGCACTTATGGATGCCGGAGTTCCGATTAAAAATCCGGTAGCTGGCATTGCTATGGGACTCATGACCCTGGGAAACAAATATAAAATCCTGACTGATATTATCGGCCTTGAGGATTTTTCAGGTGATATGGATTTNNGACGGAATTACCGCAATCCAACTTGACGTAAAAGTTGACGGGTTGACCGAAGCCATGCTTGAAGAGTCATTGACCCGCGCCCGTGCGGCCCGGCTGATGATTCTTGAAAAAATGCAGGCGGTGATTCCGGCTGCCCGGCCACAACTGTCCCAGTATGCACCCAAAGTCATGATTGTGAAGGTACCGCAGGATAAAATCGGCGAGGTGATTGGTCCCGGCGGCCGGGTCATTCGGCAGATTATTGCCGAGACCGGCGCTACGGTTGACATGGCAGATGATGGTAGCGTGACCATTACCGGTACTACCGAAGATAGTGTCGAACGCGCCCGTACCTGGGTGGAAGGACTGGTGCGTGAGGTTAATGTCGGCGAAGAGTTTCCGGAAGGGATTGTGAAGCGCATCATGCCGTTTNNACCTGCCGGGTAAAGAAGGTCTGGTTCACGTATCGAAAATGGCCAAGGATTATGTCAGCAATCCGGAAGAGGTAGTCAAAATCGGCGACAAGGTCAAAGTGCGCGTCATTGAAATTGACGACCAGCACCGGATCAACCTCTCGATGCTGTTTGGCGCAGATGCCGATAAACCAATCGACCGGCCACCACACCGCAGTTTTGGCGGCGACCGCCGGGGTGGACATGGCGGCGGACGGTTTAGGAGATAAATTTCTTAAATTATTTATTGAATTTTAAATCGCAATAACTAACGTCTATGGAACTAGGTGAGCAGGTTTCACAGGAATCACTATTTAATCTCGAAGAAGAAATATGGCATGAATGGAATCCGAATGAATCCACACCATATCTTGCAGCATACGCTCATCATAACGGGATTCATATGATGATCCGGCCACAAAATGTAAAAGGGGGAAACCCATTCCCTATTGCAGCGTACGAAGTTATTTTTCAAGGAGAAAATGAAAAAGCTGAGAGGGATGATACCAAATTATTATACACTTTTATTGTTGATGGTACACCTGATGATCTTGAGGAAATGGCCTTTACATACGCCACACGTTTGAAGAACGGAGTTAGACCTGAAGATATGTTTCAAGATATGCAAGAAGCGAGTAGAAAAGCGATGCAACGGCTGTTAGAAGATTATAGAGCGAATAAAATTAAAAAGAGATCCTGAAACAAGTTC
>DQGR01000022.1 GCA_003524845.1 Patescibacteria group bacterium | reverse complement strand
ACACTAATGCTTGACAGTATCCAGGTTTCCGCCCCACTTCTCGTGTCTGTCCAGCAGGTTTGGCCGTAGGTATTGAGAAGTGTGACAAGCTTACTCATATAATAGAGATCACCGCGCTTGGCGTATGGTACGTCTAAATACTTTGCCAGCTCACTCGTATTTGCCTTATAAACATATGCCTTTATAAGATAGTAAGTCCATGGCACTTCCGGACTAAACAAGTTGTTTTCGGAATAGCCGGAGCCCAAAAACCAGTTGAGCTCAAGTCCTTTTACAACGTGGCTACCTGAGGCATCCGCGTTCCCAACACCACCATAGTCGCCTTTGTACATATACCACTGAGGCATATAGGGGTAAATAATGTCAAAAACCTGCTTGACTTGATTTTCGACTTCATTCCCAAGAAATCTGCCGGCTTCAGGACCAAATAAAGTAACGACCTGATTGTTGGGACGGCTGGTATAAAAAAGCGGAATAGACCAATCGTGGTTGAAAGTAGTTTCAAAGTATGTTTTTCCAATCGTTATTGTATTTCGAAAACTGGTAAGGACAACACTCGCAGTATTGATTTTATCGACCGCGGCAGCCACGTTGGTAGTATGGTTAGTCAGGTTTGCTAGGCGGACGTAGCCGATTAAACCCAAAAGTTTCGGGTACGTATCCACTGCAGAGCCGGATGATATAAACGAGTCATAGGTGCTTTGGATGCTGTTCCAGTTGGTATTTGCGAAGGCAAGATCACTGAGTGCATCGGCACAGTTCCAAACCACGTAAATACTGGTAACTGGAACTGCAGTCGGCGGCCAGACATTAAGTGGAAGATCCCTTACAAAGGGATAATATTCCCGCCTTATCCCCTTGGTCAGATCGATATTATCACCCCATCCAGTAGGATAGTAAGCTACTGATAGTGGCGAATACGCTGATAACTGATTTTTTATATATGTCGAGGTGGATGATTTTAAAGTAGAACTGAGATATAAATATGCTTGGCAAAGATTTAATAACTCCTCTCCCGGGTAACCAAAATAATATTTAGCGCCAGTAATGCCCTGGTCTTGATACAACGGATCAAGCCGCCCACCAGCAGTTATTGTCTTTTGGACTTCAGACTCTAACTTCAATTTATATTGGTTCGAGGTCAAATCCGGCAGATTTTTAATAACCTGCTTTTCATAAATATAGGAAGAATAATCTGCTGCGTGTATAACATGGATTCTCTGTAAAAAAATCGTAGCGACAATCAGAAATATAAAAACTTTCTTCATATTATTGGAACATTCCAAGTGAGCCCGCTTGATAATAAACCCGGCCGTTTGCAACCACTCCTACCGGATTTCCGCCAGCACCACCACCGCTTCTTGTACCTACATTGAAACTTCTTTCTGTTGATGTATAAATTCCCCCCAGCTCTGTTCCGCCATTTCCGACAAGAACTGCATTTGCTGCCAAGGTCAGAAGTGACTGTTCATCACCGACGAGATGGAAATCCTCCCAATTCATTTTGCATGACTCACCGGAAAGGTGGGGACAGCTTAAGTGAGAAATATATCCGGTGGCAATATTAAACTTGCCAACATCAACGTAAGGCCGTACCGTGGTTCCGGAATCATACATTGAGTAGTATGACCTCCAAATAATCCAGCCCTGATTAGCAACATCATTGATAACAGGCGGGTCGGGAACAAAGCCGCTGCCGCCCGTATAAAGAACTGCCGGAGTGTAAACAGGGTTGCCGGTATCAAGGTTCAAGGCATACATAACCTGGCGGTCAGGGTTTGCATTTATGTATGAAACAATTCTTTGTTGTTCTGTCTGATAGTCGGCTTCTGTGGAATTAATGGTGAAACCCTGGCAAGACTGGCTACATTCAGCGCTCCCAGTAGTTGCTGTGGCGTGGCATTCACCAAATGTGAAGTTGCTACATTTGCCACTTTCCAGCATGTAGCCGTCTGCATTTAACATGTCATGGAAAGCGCGAGCTGGTTCAGTCCGGAAATAAACTAAATTATTGCTTTCAGAAACAACCGGCCAGTAGTAGCGGAAACCGTCGCCGTTTAACTGTTTGCTCCAGATAGCTTGGTGGGTATTGACATTAATGGCATAAGCCATCATGTTTTCAGAACCCACAAAAATTGTATTTTTATTTACTGATGCTGCGGGAGACATGGTGATGGGAGCGCCGGCATCGTACGACCAGAGTGGTGTTGTTCCATCTGATTCATTGAATGCATAAAGTTTTCCGTCTTTCGAGGTGAAAAATACTTTATTGTTAAATGCAACCGGCGCGCTGACAACTCCAGCTCCGGTTTGATATTCCCAGACTTTCTTGCCGTCGCTAGCGTTTATTGCGATGACTTTACCGCCATCGTTACCAAAAAACACTTTGCCATTATAAATAGCAGCAGTGGCATAAATTGGAGAGCCTGAGGGGTATTGCCAGAGTTGAACTCCAGTTACGTCATTTAGCCCATACATGACGCCGTCAAAGTCGCCTATGGCCAAAACTCCATTTGCAATGACTGGTTGTGCATACTCAGCAACTGAGGTATCAGCATTTGCCGGGTGCCACGACCAAGGGGTAGTGAAAGTTCCTGAACTTCTTATCGCTGAATTATTGTATCCAGTCCTTTGCGGGTCGTGTTGCAGTTGTGGCCAATCTGTAGTTTGAGTTTGGGCTTCGACTAATTGAGGTTTAGGAAATATAACCAGAGAAAAGTGATGATGAATATAAAAACCGATTCCAGCGATAGTAAATACCAGAAATAATAGTTTAACGGCGCGGTACATGGTTTTACTATGCAATAAAGAGGTGACTAAATCAAGTAAATTATTGATTTGAAGATTTGAAATGAGGTGTGTGCAATTTTAGCGGACTGCAAACTTCTTTAAATAGGCTTCGATAAACGGATCAAGATCTCCATCTAAAACTGCCTGTGTGTTTCCCGTCTCATATTCAGTACGCACATCTTTGACCAACTGGTAGGGTTGCAAAACATAATTTCTGATTTGATTCCCCCAGCCCGGTTTTTTATAAACGCCGCGTAAATCTTTTTGGGTGGCTGCCTTTTTTTCTTCTTCCAATTCCCAGAGCCGGGCGCGCAATATTTTGAGCGCATTTTCCCGGTTTTGCCCCTGATACCGTTCGGTTTGGGCAGTTACCACAATTCCAGTTGGCTTGTGCTTAAGTCTGACTGCAGTTGAGACTTTATTCACGTTTTGACCGCCCTTGCCGCCGGCGCGGTAAAACTCCCACTCTACTTCATCGTCTTTAATATCAATTCCACTTTCACTTTCGACAACGGGCAAAACAGCAACCAACGCAAATGAGGTCTGCCGTAGATTATCAGCATTAAACGGTGAAAGTCTGACTAACCGATGCACTCCACTTTCGGCTTTCAAATACCCAAACGCGTACCTGCCGGAAACGGTAATCGTGACCGACTTAATTCCTGCCTCCTCGCCCGGAGTAGTTTCCACCTCTTCCCACGTCCAACCTTTTGATTCAATAAACCGGGTGTACATACGGAAAAGAATCGATGACCAGTCCATCGCCTCGGTTCCACCCTGACCCGCGTGAATTGAAAGGATGGCGTCACTGCGGTCGTACTGACCGGACAGATAAACTTTCAGTTCCATTTTCTCAAGAGCCTTACGAAATTCTGCCTCATTTCCCTCTGTTGCGAGCAGCTCTAACATGCCCACTTCATCAACTTCTTTTTGCAACTGGCTGATCTCGCGCATTTTCGCAGTTGCGTTTTGTTGATCCTGCCAGAACGCCGGATCAGAAGCTTCCTGGCCCAGTTGTTCAATTTTAGCCTTAGTTTCAGCAATATTAATCTTGGTCAGTAAGTCGTTTAAGCGCTGTTTTAATTCTTCCATAGCTCATATTGTAGCTGTTTTGAGGAAGGGAGGCAAAAAATTACATTGTGTTAGAATATAATTCCATGCCTGCCGAATTCTTCAAGCATTTGGACGCGGTTAAAAGTGCAATTGCCCCAACAGAAAAACTACGATACATTAACTGGTACATTCAGCATGGGTGTGATCTGGATTGCTTTTACTGTAAAGTGCCCAAGCAAAAGGTTGGTATTATGACTCCTGATGAACGAGTGGAAGCACTCACGAAAATCCGCCCCCTATTTGATAAAAAACCAATGATTAGTATTATCGGCGGCGAACCAACATTAAGACCGGAATTTCTAATTGAAAATGTACAAGCCGCACATAATGCGGGATTTCTGGTAAATCTTGTCAGTAACGGCTGGGGACTTACTCCCGATCTGATCAATCGTTTAGCTGAAGCGGGACTTCAATACCTTGCTATTTCAGTAGATTGCGACGCTGGCGCTGAAAAATCAAATCTGGCAAAAGCGCTGGAGTTACATAAAACCACTCGAGAACAAGGCATTATTCCTGTCATCAATACAGTAATTACCCGTAATACTAAACCTGATGATTTTAAAAACTTTACACATCAAGTAATTACCGCTGGATCATTCATCAGTCCGCTCGTTTGTTCACCGGAAGTGCCGGAAGGCGTATTTTCCAGTGCAGCTCGTGATGCAGTACCGACACAAGCACAGTTACGCGAGATTGTCCCGTGGTTAGCTTGGCAAAAAATTAAAACTGGTAGGGTGACGGTAACCTTCAGTTATTTGTGGACACTTTTCAATATGGGAACTACTCAAGAATCAACTAAACTGTGGCACTGTTCGCCGCATTTTCGCACCAAAGACACACCTGGAAGGGGGTATTTAACCTTAGACTCTGATGGCTGGATTGGTCCCTGTCAGGAATTTCCCCGGCAGGTTAATCTCTTGGAAGTTCCGGCAGAACAATTATCACTTCAGTTATTGGATCAGGAATTTTCTGAGGTAAGTCAAAATTGCCCCGGCTGTCTCTATAATTGTTATATTGTGGAAGAGAGTTTACACGGTCCAGCTTCACTTGCGGAAACTTCCACGTTTATTCAATTTTCACAAATTAACACCAATAAACCACCTACCAGTTAATTGTAAAAAGTGGTTTTTGAAGGAATAAGGCAAAGAAAAATTATTCAGTAAATACCCGATACGTAGTATTTTCGAGCATTTCTCGTAAAGCATCTCCAACAGAACCAGTAAACATGAGGGCGCGCTGACAATCGAAGTTAGTACATCGGTACGCCCAAATTTTTTCAACAACCAACAGTCGTTCACTTCTGTAATCAATATAAGAACCTTGAGCATACACTACAGTTCCTGATTCACAAACAGTACAAGGACCAAGTAGTTCCTCAGAAGGTGTTCCTTTTTCCAACACTCTTTCAATATAAATTAGCTTTTTTATCTCAGGAGGAATGAGAATTTCTGAGGAATTCTTCTGTTATAATTGGGTTGAAGACGTTCTTCACTGGACATAAAATTTTATAGCTACGCGAATATAATCAATTCCTACTCTCATTTTCTTACTCCTCATAAATCTCTTCATATAAAAACCTCGCCAGGGCAAAAGCAACGCCGTGATTGAATATTTATTCATCAAGAAATATTTTTGTTGGATTGATTGAACCGACGGCGACCATCATAGCACTTACAGTTGTCATTCCCGCGAAGGCGGGAATCCAGAAAATTATTTATATAGATTATCCGGTTAAGCCGGATAATGACAAAATGATAATAAATAATCCCAACATAATCCGATATGCGATAAACGGCCAGAGGGTGTGTTTAGAGATGAATTTCAGGAAGTACTTTATTGTCAGATAGCCAAAACAGGCAGCACTCACCATGCCAACAATAAAAAATAACTGCTCGCTGGTAGTCAACTGCCCAGATAATGTTAATTTAATAATGTCCCACAGCTTCTTGCCCCCTGCGCCGGCAATAATGGGCGCGGATAATAGAAACGCAAATCGGGCTGATTGTTCCCGAGTAAGTCCCCGCCACAAACCTGCAGCCATCGTAATTCCAGAACGCGAAACTCCCGGAATAAACGCAACTGCCTGGGCAGTGCCGATAATAAGTCCGTCTAAAAACTTTAGCTGGGAAATTAACTTTATCTTCCAGCTTGCCAGTTCTACATAGATAAGTACAAATGAAAATAAAATCAGCGCAGCTGCGATTAAAATCGGCGCGCGTAATGCGGTGTTCACTAAATCTTCAAGGAGTAAACCAAAGAGAACTGCAGGAAAAGTGCCCACCAGAAGTATTACTACAAGTTTGTCATTCCCGCCCCGTGTCGAAGCACGGGATAAACTCCGGCGGGAATCCGTACTGAATTTTAACTTCTTATTAATGAGATCCTGAAACAAGTTCAGGATGACCGAATACGATGCACGAAATAATTGCTTCCATTCTTTTTTAAAAAACCATAACACCGCAACCAAAGTACCTAAGTGTAGTGCCGCATCAAACGTTAAGCCGTATGTTTCCTGTGAAACACCTAATAGTCTTTCAAACAAAATCAAATGTCCGGTTGAAGAAACCGGCAAAAATTCGGTAATCCCCTGCACTGCTCCGAGTAATATGGCTTTAAAAAGTTCAATCATAGCAATAGTGTCATTGCGAGAAAGGAACGAAGTGACTGACGAAGCAATCTCGTTCATGGGATTGCTTCTCCGCCAACCGGCGGATCGCAATGACAATCAGTTAAAGTAACGATTTCAATATATCGATATTCTGTTTGTCCGGTCCTTTGTCATCAAATCCCGGAGTTTCGAGAATAAACGGTAATTCCTTAAATTTTTCATCGTGTAATAACAGCTTAAATGGTGCCTTTCCTATTTTACCTTTCCCAATATTTTCATGCCGGTCAATGTGACTCGCAAACTCACCCTTACTGTCATTAACATGTAAGCAGTATATGTTTGACCAGCCGACTGTGGCCTGGATTTGCTTTTTTAATTCAGTAATCTTTTCCGCTGAATCAAATGCATAACCAGCGGCAAACATGTGGCAGGTATCAAGACACACTCCTAAGCGCGGATGATTAACTGCCTGTAATAATTGTTGCAACTCTTGGAAATTTGCGCCAATGCGGCCTTTGCCCCCAGACGTTATTTCAAGTAATAATTTCGCCTCGCCGTTTGCTGTTTTGAGAATTTTTTTAATTACGTTTGCAACCGGATTTAAAACTTTGTCAAATCCGCGGCCGCCATGGCTACCGGTGTGCACAATAACACCACGGGCGCCAACTTTATCTGCAAAATTTAAATCTGTAACTAAACTCTGAGTCGACAACTCAAGTAACCGCTGCTTATCAGTTCCCAGGTTGACGAGATAGTTGGCATGAATAAAATTCGGGCCAATTCCCCGTCTTTTTGCTTCTGTCTTAAACTTACTACAATCATCATCCGTAGCTTTTGGCGTCCCGAATGAACGCGGAGACGAAGAAAAAATCTGCAGACAGTTGGCACCCATTGTTTGAATTTTAATAAGTGCAGCGGGTATGCCTTTCGCAATCGAAACGTGGGCGCCAATTTTCATTATAGTTGTAAGCCGCGGTAGACGACCGCGATATTATAGCGGAAGATGTAAAAAATCCATATCGTAGCAATCAGCAGTCCTGGAAATACGACCAGTTTTTCTACCCAGCCGCCGGTTTTGACGCGTAAAAATGCCAGCGGCGGAAATCCGAATTTAAACGGAATCGGATATAACCAAGGCACACCCTGGATGGTTAACGAATCAGTCAGCAGGTGCGACACGTATCCCCACAAAAAGATTTGTTGTAAAAGTCCGTGATCCAGGTTTGATAACGGGATCAGGTTGAGTAGCAACCCAAATATGTAGGTAAACAAAACGACACCAATGAGCGAATGGGAAATATGCCGGTGTCCTTGCAAAAATTCGCGCGTCATCTTACCTTCCCAGGGCAGCAAACGATGTCGCCAGGCCGGTGAAGCCACATTATCGATGTCGGGAATCATGGCTCCTAATATCGTCACGATCCCAATTCCCACCAGTGTTTCCCAGGTCATGCCTACCGGTGGAAATGCCAGAATCCGGTATGACACAATAGTCACTGCGCCTAAATCATGTGTTCGTTGCAACATGCATTTTATGGTAACATATTACTAATGCACATTAACCTTCGATTGCTGTATCTTTATCTTTTTTTCCTTTGTCGGACTGCTCATAACTGTCATCGGCATCTGATTCAAAAAGAAAAGAAGTGAAAAATGACAGCAAATTCTGCTGAGAAAAACTTACTTGGTATTCAACTGATAGTGGGGTTGATCTGGCTTAAATCGGTTGTGCCCAAATTTCTGGAACCGACTTTTGTCAAAAACCTTGCGCCTACGCTTACCTACTTTTCTTCGAAAAATCCGCTTCCCTGGTACCGGCAGTTTTTGCAATCCATTGCTATCCCGAATGCCTCATTATTTGCCGAGTTGACACGCTTTGGAGAATTAACTGCGGCCATTTTATTGGGCGTAACTGCACTGGTTGCGCTGCGCAAAATGCGCCTGTCAAAAATACACGAACTGGCCATGGTCGGTGCGTTAACAGGAGCATGGCTCAACTTGCAGTTTGGTCTAGCTTCGTTTTGGACTTCGCCAGCGAGCGAAACCCTGAATTTACTAATGTTTGTAGTGCAAGCAATTTTAGTTTTCTACCACTGGCAGACGATGAAGAAATAATTCACTTCGCTTTGACTAACTTCAAGTAACCAACCATACAGGCGGTAATGAAGATAAACGCCGCAAGTGACAAAAACGGAATGGTGATAATCCCGAACCACTCAATAAACTTCGTGGTGCAGGAAATTCCCGTCAGGCACGGCGCCGCACTTTCCGGAATAATCTGGTAATAGAGTAAGTTATGGTACACAGCAAGCAGGCCGCCGATACTGCTTAATGGTAATACATAATACGGCAGGTTTTTGTCTTTTTTAATGATACCCACCGCAATTAGGGCAACCAAAGGGTACATGGCAATCCGCTGATACCAGCAGAGAATACAGGGAGGATAATGTAGGATTTCGCTAAAATACAGGCTGCCAGCCGTTGAAACAAACGCCATTACCCAAGCTGCGTTTAAAAGCAGCTGCAAGAGAAATGGTTTATTTTTAAATAGCAGTTGGTTCACACTTATTTTGCTTCATTAATCGCAGTTTCTACTTTGGTCTTCAGATCAGCAAAATTAAATAAGTCCAGTTTTTTGCCGTTTAAGAAAAATGTCGG
>DQGR01000090.1 GCA_003524845.1 Patescibacteria group bacterium | reverse complement strand
TAATGAGTTTCGCACCAGACTCATCGTTAGATACTTGAAAAATCCGCCAGTTTCAGGTATATTTTATCTTTTCTGGAGCTTTAAGCTCCGGTTTTGATTTATGGCACCACAGGAAATAGCTTTCGCTCAGGCGGCAATTAAAAAACTACCTGCTCTTGAAGATTTACCTTCTGATTTAACCAGAACTCTCACCCCGTACATTCTAGATAGAAATTTTTCAAAACCACAAGCACAATCTCTAACGGAACTTATTGAAAAAGATAGAAATAGACTAGTTAGAGTCGGCGAGTTAATGGGATATAAGCTTCTAAACACATATTTACAGCATTATCCACCAGAAGTATTGGGTACGCTTACTGAAGTATTTAGTCGAGTCACTGAAAATTTGGATGCCTATGCAACTATTTTTGAGAGCGACAAATATCATGAATTGCGTGACCAAGAACGGGCATTTAGATATGACAAAAAATACACGACAGGTATGATTGGTTGTGTTGATGGGCGAGTCTATGCATTGGTATTTGGTATGCCCCTTAATATGAGTAAATATCGCGAACCAGCTGGGTTATTGACTGTTAACGGGTTGGGAGTAATAGCAGATCGAGAGTTGATGCAACCAATACTAGGCAAACTTGAACATGCGGAAGGTGTTGCAGTGGTTGAGTTTTTCCAAACTCATACTGCTTTAGGCATAGAAGGAGTGATTGATGATCATTATATGTGCTGCGGTAAAGTTGGTGTGGATTTGGGTGATGATCTTCGGAATCATCCAGATAATGGCGTTAGTTGGGACTTGTTACGAAAACGCGGAATGAGACAAAAATTCGACAACGAAATTAACGGCGCATTTGGTGAAAAACGGGCAATTACCGTACAAGAAATTTATGATCATGATAGTTTAGGTTTAGTGTTGGGGATTGATCAGGTTTTGGAAGAAAACCCCGAAACTTTCTTTACTAAGGAAAATATAATAAATCTTGAAAAGCGGGGTAAAGTAGTTTTTACCCGGACGCTGTTTAATGGTCAACATTGTCAGGAATTTTTACGTGCAACCGGAATAAGTCGCGGCAGCTTAAGCGGAAAAATCGGTAAACCGGAGTTTATGCTAGAAGTGGCTGAAACTTTTATTACAGTTCGGGATCGTTTACAGGCACAGTTTGGAGATGATTTAAGCGCCCGGTTTGAGCAGATTTATGGTGAAAGCAACGGCGACCATCTAGCAGAAAGCAGAATAAATGCGCTGGTTGAGCGAGCTTGTTGGAATGTAGCATTCCAATGGGTTTCAGATTGGGGAGATAAATCAGACCATCCTCTAAGACATCACGCAGAATTTTATATTGCTCATGGTCCAAAGGCAGAAACAAACGGACTCGAAGTAGTTCCTTTTCTTTCTAGTGGTGGAGATGGAGTTTTGACTGCAGCTTCACTTTTTGGTTCTCGTTCAATTCCATACATAGCGTCTGATATTACTTTAGATATTGATACCGATGGTGGGCATAGAGCTAAAGGTCGATTAGAAACAAAAATTTTGTCATTTCTAAACAATGATGTTTTACATACTCTGCAGGATTTAATTACCAGTGGTGATACTCAATCTGCCCGAAAATTTATGTCACAATTTCTGGATATGAATGGAAAGCTACGTTTTGTTTTATTGCCTCCACTTATGCTACAAGAGACGTCCCGTCGAGTATTGGATATTGACACAGAGTTTGTGAATCAGGTGTTACCCGTATTTTATGATCAATTGATTACGTTACACATGCAATTATATAATTTGGAAATTGACGGAGCAAACCGTCCCAACTATCTATAATCTATGAACCTAAAACTTTTTGAAAACGACCAGCAGCTGGTGCATGGAGAAGTGACGATTGCTGATAGTTTGATGCCACCTGCGGCATGGGGAACCTACTCAATTCGGTTACCCAATGATTCACTACCGCAAGATAAACTGGTTCAGATTAAAGTCATCTTGTGGAGCTGCATGGATCGCCGGATCGTCAGACCACTGTTTGATAATTTAATCAAAGATGGGTATGCAGAGAATGAAATTCTCACTGTTTCTATGGGCGGCGGGCCATTGCAAGTCGGGGAAGACCGCATACAGGCAATTAAAACTGCATTTATGGAATTGCAGACAAAACTGCCAAACGTGCAAAAAATTGTGGCAGTTGCCCACACCGGCATTTGCGGCGGCCTCAAACACTTTTGCGGCGGCATCCCAATTACTGAAGCGGTAAAAGTCGAGTTTAAAGCTCAGGCAGTCGAAAAAGGCGTCAATCTGGAAGTCTATTTAACTGATCTGATTCTGGAAAACTGTTTATCGCTGTTGCCAAACTCCTGGCAAATTAAGACACATTTAAATATTGCCGAACCTGACGAAACAAGCAAAACCGTCCGTATACATCCGCACGAAAGTCGCGCAACTTACACACTTTCGGAAATTGTTGATGGCCATGAAAGTCAGTACGCATAAATTAAAGAATTGAACATTTAGTGCGCGCCAAAGCCAATGAGGCGAGCTGCTTCGTAAAGACCCCAAACAGCGAGTACAACAAACGCGATACTGCCAAAGAAGGAAATCACCGGATGTTTAACTGTCGTAATTGTTTTCTGAGGTGAAAGAAAGAGCGCGATATTAAGAACCATGTGTCCTAAAAAGACGCCGGTCGCAAAGCCAAACACATTGACGACATTAAACAGTGGAATATAGCCGGCAAAATCATCCAGTCCCAGGATAAACGGGACAGAAAAGGCGAGTAGAAATAAACCCTTGAAACCGTTACGACTTTCGTTCTGCATACTGGTATGCGGAATTAAACGGTTGAGTACCGGAGCGACTAATGTGTTTATCGTATGTAAAACTTGCTCAAAGTAGCGTTCCAGGCCGCCGAAACTGACTTTGTATTTACCTTCTTCATCTTTAACATGCTCCATGCCGTCTTCGGCGAGGCGAAATAGTACCAGCGCCGCAATCACAATCATCAAGGCCATGAGTGCGCGGACTTCGCGAAACACATCCCATAAAATTAAAATCGCCAAAGTACCGGCGATATTACCCAAAGCCGTGCCAATCTCAATCAAAATCCGGTTTTTCCAACCCGGGTATTTATCCATGAGCCGCCCGATGAAGATGGCAAAGTCAATTGAAGTTTTGAGATATATAGTGATTCCGACCAGAATATCGCCGAGGCGGAGATGCGGAATAATTTTTTCGCGGGCGATGACAAACTGATTTAAAATTGTAATTTCGGTCAGTAAAATCAGGACTCCGGCCAGAAAAACAATGAAGGTCAGCAGAAGCGGAATAATTTGGTTGGGATAGAGCGGCTCGCGTTTCATTAGAGTATTATGCCAAGAGTGGGCGTGAATTTGCAAATGAGATGGTTGCGTTACATATTGACACCCACATATTGACACCCAGGTTTACATAAGCGTACTATTAAAGCGTATGTTTCTAATTAATTGGGTTAAATCGCATAAATTAATGGCATTTTTATTAGTTGTAGTAGTTTACCTTATCTTTTCTAATGTAGTAAGTCAGATCCTTGGTTTAGGATTTCGACCTTCACGAAGTCAAATCAGCACTGCTACCTCTGGCAAGTCGTATGATAATTTCGGAGAGTTTGCCACAGGTACGCCTGCTGTCGGAATTGGTTCAATTGCCCGTTCAATTCTGCCCCCGCAGTCTGATTATGCACCGCAAACTGATGTGGCAAACCGGCTGGTCGTTGAAAACTCAAATTTGTCACTACTGGTTAAAGACGTAGTTGATGTACGCAATAAAATTCTCGGATTTACCCAGACTAATGGGGGATACATGGTCAATGCCAATGTCAATAATCCTCAGGATGCGCCGACTGCACAGGTCACGATCCGGATTCCCTCGGTTAAACTCAACGAGGCATTAAATTTTTTCCACAGCTTGGCCATAAAAGTGGTTTCGGAAAACCTCAACGGGACTGACGTTACTGATCAATATATTGATATTGAAAAGCACATTGCGATACTGGAAAGCACAAAGGTGCGCTACGAACAAATATTGCAGCAGGCGCAGGAAATTTCTGATATTACCAACCTGACGCAGCAAATTATCCAGACCCAGAACCAGATCGATAGCTATAAAGGCCAGCAGGAGTCGCTCGCGAAAAATGCGGAGCTGGCGAAAGTCACCATCTACCTGTCGACTGATGAAATCGCCTTGCCCTATGCGCCGAGTGAGACCTTCCGGCCGGAAGTCATCTTTAAACTCGCGGTCCGCTCACTCGTGGGTAACCTGCGTGGCTTGGCTTCGGTCGCAATCTGGATTGTGGTGTATGGAGTCATCTGGATTCCACTCTTAATTATTAGCGTCTTCGTGTACCGGAAATTTCTGCGCAAACCTGTTTGAGTAGTTCTTCTAATTTTGCTTACCAAATTATTCAGATCTCTATCCGGATAAATTAATTTAAAGTTGTTTTAACAATCTAAACTCGATTAAGGAGACGAATACTATTCGTATCCAGATCTGAGTAAGGGGGATTGCATGGAGAAAGTTTTACGGCCTATAGTTGGTTGCGTAAAAACAATTCCATAAAGAGAAAGAATCCATATAACCCAACTAAGGCTGCGCCTTCGAGCCGGGTCAACTTGCGCTCGCTTTGGAAGAAGGCATTAAAGGTGACGAGTGAAATAAACAACATAACGAGACTCGCATAAATTTTGACCGGCGCAGTAAGTTGAATGGGTGATAACAGAGCGATAAATCCTAGAATTGGAGTATTGGCGGCAGCACTTCCCAGGAAGTCACCGAGGGCAATTTGTTTGTGGTTACGAACCGTTGACTTGAACATGATTGTCAGTTCCGGCAGGTTAGTGCCAACCGCAAGAAAGACCAGTCCAACAAGCACCAGTGGCAAATTCCAAGTAACTGCCATCAGTTCTGCTGCCTCAACGATTACTTTTGAGGTAATTGCAAGACCCGCCACTCCAATCAGCATTTTGGCCGCAATTTTGAGAAAATCAAGTTTGTGGCTGCTTAATTTCTGTTCAATCCGCTCTGCAAATGACTGCTGGCGATTTAAAAACAGGTAAAAAAGCACGTAAAAAACAATGAGAAACAGGCCGTCAAATCGGGACAGAAGACCATCAAACAACAGGAAGGCTGGTGAGAGGATGACGAAACTGGTCAGCAAAATGTCTTTGCGGCCAAAAGAGTTACCAAAACGGACTTCTTTGTTGAGTACTGCGGTGAGACCGATGATTAAGGACAGTAAAATGATTGAGGCGCCAATCAGGTTACCGAGGGAGAGTTCAGGTGTGGCATCAATCACTGAATTGAGGCCGACAAATAATTCCGGAGTCGAGGTAGCCAGGCCGAGGATAAAAAAGCCAAGGTTAAATTCACTCACCCCGAACCTGCGAGCCAGTGAAGAGACCGAAGCGACGACCAGATCTGCGGATTTACTGAGTATATAGGAAGCAACCGCAATCACGAGTAAGATAAGTAAATCGCTCATACTCTATTGTATTCATAAACGGGAAACCGACGCAAGTAAGCGGTACGTATTTAGATTGATTAATTTTGTTATATCTATTGATATGCTAAGTATTAGTAATTGGTTTCCAGGGTAGTACAGAGAAAGGAACGGATTTCGCTTGACAATCAGGATGGTTCGTGGTTTAATACGCGTATACCCGAGTTTGCCTCAGTCGGTTTTTATATTTCCCATAAACAAATGTACATTAATTAAACACCTGGAAATACCTGCTTTTTGGTGTTTTGTGGTAATTTTCAAATAGCAAAGAAAAAGAAAGAATACACGCCTCATATTTAGTCAAACCTATGCCAACAATCCGTGCAGTTAAGAAAATTCCGGTAAAACCTGGAGCAACCTCCACCCCGTTAAGCGTTGATGATCTCGTGGGGGCACCAGTTCCGGAAGTGTCCGAAGAGAAAAGCCCTCTTCCTCAAATAATTGCGGAAGAAACCGTGGTTAAAACTACACCCTTGCCACAAACAGAAACACCGGTTCCAACTCTACCTCGGCGAACATTTTTACCTCGCGTGCAGGACCGCACGTTGTTACGATCTCACAAAATGACTGATACCGGTTTTAGCGGCGGATTTCGACCGCGTTATCATCGGGAAGGTTATGGCAATGGCGCGCCGCGCGAAATGCAGGATGCCCATGTGCCGACTGAAACAGTCACCGGATTTCTTGACATTATGGCCGAAGGCCACGGGTTTTTGCGGCCAAAATTTATCGCTTCAGACGGAGATATTTACATTTCGCAGTCACAAATTCGTAAATTTAATCTGCGGCCCGGAGATGAGGTCACTGGTGAAGCGCGACAACCCAAAGATAACGAACGGTACTATGGACTTTTGAAAGTGGTAAAAGTCAACGACCAGGATGCGGATAATTTAGGCGTCCGGCCGAGTTACGATGACCTCGTGCCCATTTATCCGAAAGAAATGATCAAGCTCGAACATGGTAACCTACCCTTATCTTGTCGGATACTTGACCTATTTGCACCCATCGGTTTTGGACAGCGCGGCCTCATCGTTTCTCCACCCAAAGCCGGAAAAACCACGATGCTTAAGGAAATTGCAAGCGGCATTAGCGCCAACTACCCGGAAGTGCACCTCATGGCAATACTGATCGGTGAACGACCGGAAGAAGTGACTGACTTATCCCGCTCGATAAAAGGCGAAGTAGTGGCTTCACATTTTGACCAGTCACCCGCAGAGCAAACCAAAGTCGCCGAGGTGGGTTTACACCGGGCCAAACGTCTGGTGGAACTCGGTAAAAATGTCGTTATTCTGCTTGATTCGATTACCCGGCTGGCCCGGGCATACAACTTAACCGTTAATTCGTCAGGTCGGACGCTTTCAGGCGGTTTTGATCCCGCAGCACTTTATCCGGCCAAACGCTTTTTAGGTGCAGCGCGGAAAAATGAGGATGGCGGATCATTAACGATTATTGGTACTGCCCTTGTTGAAACCGGTTCCCGGATGGACGACCTTATCTATGAAGAGTTTAAAGGTACCGGCAATATGGAAATTCATCTTGACCGGGCGCTTGCCGAACGCCGCGTTTTTCCGGCAATCAACATTGAAAAATCAGGTACCCGGCAGGAGCAACTCCTGTTTAGTGAAGAAACACTGAAGCGGATTGTGACTTTGCGCAATATGTTGTCACTACTCAATGACTCGGCAGAACGGACCATGGCGGTGATTGAACGGCTGACCAAAACTAAAACCAACCAGGAATTTTTGGATAGCCTGGCCAAAGCAGGGTAAGGGGTAGTATCGACCAAAGGCCGATCAGCCTTTGGTCGAAGTAGTACGTAGTAAGGAAAAATGTTTTGACGAACGTTGGTTGGACTATTTAATTTCCCGCCTCAAGAAATATCCTGTAGCATATTTTAACCTCAAACTATAAGTCAATATTTTCCATTTTCCGCACAAATGATCTGGTTAGGTGGTAGTTAGACCATTTGACAAAGCTCACCAGGCTTGTTAGCTTACTGCCATGACTGAATTTATTAGTCATGTAACTGATTTCCAGACGTTTCTGCGCTCTCTCTATCGCTATACAAATAAGCGACTCCGCAGTCTTTGGCAGCAGTTTGAAGCCAGTAAATCGCTCCTGGTCACTATACTGGTTGCCAAACGCGGTATCTACACGCGGCCGTTTTTACACACCTCGCTGTTTATGCTCATTGTCGTTGGTATTGTGGTTGCGCCAATTATTCGTAACACCTACGAAGCAAACGCCGAAAGTCTGGAAGAATTTACCGCTCCCTCGGCAGTACTCTCGTCATTTGACGAGCAGGATACGCTGACTCAAATTTCGGAAAAACCACGGGATGGAGTAATTGCCTACACGGTAGTTGAAGGCGATACCGTAAGCACGATTGCAGAAAAATTCGGAATTTCTACGGATACCATCAAGTGGGCCAACCCAAAACTAGACGATGACGACCTCACGATTGGCCAGGAACTTGCGATTCCACCGGTGACCGGAATGGTGATTAAAGTTGCCAAAGGCGAAACAATTTACTCTATTGCCAAGAAGTATAAAACCGAAGCACAATCAATCGTCAATTATCCGTTTAATAATTTTGCGGACCTGGATTCATTTGCTTTAAACGCGGGTCAAATGCTCGTGGTACCTGATGGGGTAATGCCGGAATCAAAGCCGATCTATTCGCCCCGGCTGATTGCCCAGGTGGGTGTGGGTGATCAGGCCGGTAGCGGCCAGTTTATCTGGCCGACCAACGGCACGATTACCCAGCGGCCCGTTTCCTATCATATGGCGCTTGATATTGCGAATAACGCGTTGCCCGGTATTCTGGCACCTGACGGCGGAAAAGTGATCCTGGTGGAATATGCGCGCTATGGATACGGACACCATGTCATTATTGATCATGCCAATGGTTACCAGACGTTGTATGGCCACATGTCAGAGATTTACGTGAGCGCCGGGCAAGCCGTCGCCAAAGGTTCGGTCATCGGCAAGATGGGTTCTACTGGTCGTTCAACCGGCACACATTTGCATTTTGAAATCAGAAAGGGAACAACGCTCCTGAACCCGCTTTCATTCCTCAAGTAAGGTTTAGTGGTCTCATCTGAGTTGTTTTGGTACAATTGTAGTATACTTCCCGGGCTCGTAGTTCACCTGGTAGAACACTCGGTTCGCATCCGAGAGGTAGGCGGTTCGAGTCCGCCCGAGTCCACAAAAGTCGGTGCAAATTGGACGAATTAGTCTCATTAGTAGTCTAATTTATTTTGATCCGGGCCCGTAGTACACCGGTAGTATGCCTCCATGGCATGGAGAAGAAAGGGGTTCGATTCCCCTCGGGTCCACAGCAGTAGCCGATCCGCGGAAGCGGGAGGCGTACTGCTGTGGCAGTTGACACCGCATCCATTGCAGTAATGCTCTCGTTTAAACGAATCGCAAACTGCACTGGAGATGTCCCGCAGGGACGCCACAGCTGATCCGCCAGCCTTGCAAATTTGTCTTTTCCTGCTTTTCTGTTATACTACCCATACCCTAATACTCACGTTAGAGCTCATTCTGGCAATTAGATTCCCAGAGGAGGCACAGGAGTCCTGGGAATCTATGATCCGCCTAGGCGGATGCCAGAAGGAGGTGACCCTAAAACATGCAAGATCAAACATTAACCTGTCGGGACTGCGGTAAGCAATTTGTCTGGACCGCGGGTGAACAGGAATTCTACGCCCAAAAAGGTTTTACGAATCCGCCATCTCGATGTCCGGATTGTCGTAAACTTAAAAAAGCCGAAGTGCGCGAAAATCGCAAAATGTATACGGTGACGTGTGCAAATTGTGGTAAAGAAGCACAAGTGCCTTTTGAACCAAAGGGTAATCGACCAGTCTATTGTAATGATTGTTTCAAACAATCACGACAGCAACCTGGCGCTTAATTTTTTTGTAAAAAAATTACCCCAGTACCAGAAAGCCC
>DQGR01000072.1 GCA_003524845.1 Patescibacteria group bacterium | reverse complement strand
TTCTGTTAATATTTTAGTGAGAATTGACAGGTAATTACCTAAGTGTCTCTTCAAACCACTCAACAATTAACTCCAGTACTTTGGGCCGGAAGCGGCCGGTAAATGAATGGTTGGAATTTTCAACCAGGTGAAACTTTTTTTTACTGGTGACTGCGTTGTAGAGCAACAAGGCTTCAGCCCCTTTTACTTTTTTGTCTTTACTGCCATGGATAAACAAAACCGGCTCGGTAATTTGCCGGATTTTACCAACCAGATTATGCCGTTTTTCCGAGCGCCAGAACTGCGGGTCAATCCGGGTAATTGTCTTATCTGAGCGCTCCATTTTCGAAACCGCTTCCGGATTGAATCCGCGTTGCCGCTTAAAATGCCGCGCCAGTGTTTCACCTGGAAAGGCTTGCGTTCCGGAAAACATAAATGTGGAGATGCCTGTAATTGGTAAAGCGCTAATGACAACCGAAGCACCAAACGACTGGGCGAAAATTCCTACGTGTCCCGGCATGGTAAATCGGTCACGCAGCACATAATCGACGATCAGTTTAAATTCAGTTGCCTGGCTCTCGATGGTCATGTCTTCAAAATTACCCTGGGATTTGCCGGTGCCGGAAAAACTGAAACGGAACGTCTGAAATCCGTTTTGCAGTAGCAGGGTAGTGATTTCATCAAAATACCCATACTCATGCAAGTCAACGCCAAATCCCGGAACTAAAATGACTGTGGGAAACTGGTCTCCCTTATCAGGTAGCTCTTGTAACACTTCAAGTTGTTGACCTTGTGAATTCGGAATTTTCAGTTCGTATTTCATGATTACTAGGATCAAACGAAGATTTTCTCCTGGAAGCATTGTAGCAGAAGAGGGTTAGCGAGCCAAAATTATTGCATTGGGCAGGTTTCTGCCTGGCCCGACCACGTATTTGCCATTATAGTAGAGCGCGCTTGATCCGCCGCCATCCAGGTTCATCGCGGTTTCCAGGCCTAATGTAGCAAGTGTTGCCGCCGCATCACCAAAATCTGCAGCATGCACGACTCCGATGTAAATGGTCCCGCTTTTGACACCCAGAAATCCCCGCGGGCCCTTAGCTCCGCTTTCGCTGGTTGTTGGATTCCCTCCCGAAACCAGCATTGGATAATTTGAAATACCACCAATAATGCCGGTATCCCTTCCCCATTCCTGAGCCGAACCCATAAAGCGGAGAGAGCGATCCGCATTTTGCACCACCATTGGGTTAGACGTGTAGACATTATTGTTCGAATTCATATATTTTTTGGTACGCGCGTTAAAAAAAAGCGTGTTGAAACTGTTTATTTTATCAGCGCAGCTCGGGTAATCAGGCGGGCAAAAATAACTGCCGTTTATTCCGGCAAACCCGCCGTTTCGGGAGACATAGGTGGCAAGCGGAAGTACCGCACAATCTTTGGTACACGTGTCGTCATTGGCGCTGTCGGTGATCATCCGGACACCACTTAACGACTCGGCAATCAGAGACACGGTAAACGTGCCACGCGAGGTAGTGACACTTTGGCGACGGTAACTACCGACTGATGGCAAATCCTGGGCAGCTTGGGCTGCAACCGCTACTTCAGCTTGCTTCTTGGTAATCTGGCTATTGAGATTAGTCGTAACTGTCGTCAGCTCTTCGCCTGCTTTGGCATAATTCAGATTTCCAAGCGTATTGACTGCGCGCGCCAGTTCTTTTTCTGCATTCGTAACCGAAACGCTCTGACCCCGGGCATCAGAAATAAGTTCTAACACTTTACTCACTTGCCCAAAGGTAGTTTCAACTTCGGTAATTTTTCGCCGCAACTCCAGGTTAGTTTTGCGGGTATCTTCATTTTGCAGCGTCATCAGTTCCGCGCTCAGTGAAGCAGTATTTGCGATGAGCTCGCTTTCTTTAAACTGTAATGCGGAAATTTCCGCGATAAGCTGGTTTTGGCGATTACTCAAAATCATGCATACGAGCAATAAAATTACCGATACCATAACACTTACACCTAACCAAGAAATGTGTAAACGGAATCGTAATTTTTGTGAGGCAGGAAATTTAAACACGTACTAAGGATTACATACCTGATAGATAAAAATCAAGCATAACGACCGCCTCTTTACTTTAACAAAACATCTGTTTCATAATGAGTTAAGGGAGGTGAAGAAACATGAAAAAAAACTCACGGTATTTTTTTATTTACTGGGTTATAAATAGCGGATTTCTCTATTTTGCGCCGTATTTTTTTGGCTCGATGCTGGTAGTCGGCAACATGCGCCTGACTCCATTTCTGGCTAGTGTAATTAGCGGCTTTTTACTGGCAATTGTGAACACCATTTCCAAACCGGCACTCGAGTCGCTCAACATCCATCTGGCCGAAGAATGGCAGCTGGTCATTGCCCTTGAATTTATCAATATAATTGCGCTCTGGGTCCTGGCTCGATACGCTGATTTAACCGGTATTGGTATCCAGAATGTGATCTCAGTTGGCATGATTGCAACCGCAGTCACGATAATCCAATGGGTTGTGTGGAAATTTTTGCCAGTTAAAAAGTAGGCTTAGACAACATTCGCAATCAGTGCGCCTAAAACATAAGCGGTAGCTGCAGCAATAGTGCCGATGCCGAGCATTTCCAGGCCATTTTTCCACCAGGCGCCCTTGGTAATATAGGTCCGCAAGCTGCCAACACAAAACAGGGCTAAAGTGGTGGCGATCATCGAATAGGTAAATTGGTGTTCTGGTGCAAGTGGAGCTCCCAGATAAAACAGGACATAGGGGGTCAGCGGCAGAAAACCGGCTCCTAGAAATGCGAAAAAGGTGACGGCGCCACTCAACCAGAGTTGGCGATCGATTTGAGGCGTCATCCCCATTTCATCAATAAAGCCAAGCTCTGCCCAGAATTTGGGGTATTTGCGCAGTATGTTGGTTAACTGCTTTCGGTCGCCTTCATTAATTTCTTTCTTTTGGAAATAACGATCCAGTTCAATCAGTTCTTCTTCGGGAATATATGCAATCTCCCATTTTTCAATTTCGTACTGCCGGGCCCGATGCCTGGCTTCAGACCGTTCACCTAAATAATCACCGAGCCCCATTGAAAGCCCGTCGGCAAACATGTTCGCCAATCCCATCACGAGGACAATTGCCGGCGATAATTGCGCGCCCGCAACTCCGGCAACTACGGCAAATGTAGTGACAATCCCGTCGTTGGCGCCAAAGACCGCGGCTTTCAAAACCCCGTTATCAAACTTACCCGCGCTATGCAACTGCATTTGTTTACCTTCACGGTGCAGTTTGCGGGCAGTTTCTACTGATAGCGTAATTTTTTCTGCCATAGTAAAAGTTTAACTGTAATAGTTTTTAAGTCTTGGGCAGTTGCGCAAAAAAATTCGCAATTTCCGCAATCATTGCGTCCGAACTTAACTGCGACTTTAAGAAAAATCTGTCAGCTCCTATTGTAAAAGCTGCTTCAATCAGATGCCGATGGTCAAAGTTAGTCATTACAAATACTGCTAATTTCTTGTGTTTACTTTCTGGTTTGCGGATTGTCGTCAACACATCAATACCGGTAATTGTTGGCAACACCAGATTAAGTAAAATCGCGTCATATACGCCGGTATTTAATTTTTCTAACACTGTCTGTCCGTCATGGACTAAGTCACCGGTGAAGTTATACGTTTTTAACGCCGCCATTAGTTTTTCACCTGACTCCTGATCATGTTCGGCAATCAGGATATTTTTGGCTGCGGAATCATTGCGCCTGGCATCCATACTCTTCTCGCATGGTAGCAATAGCTAGGCATGAATACAATATGGCATGGTTACGGTTGACTTACCTATTATTTTTGAGTATAAACATGAGTATGCGGTTTTTAACGGCTCCCGCCTTAACAAATTCAGGTATACTGTAAACGACCGTAATAAGGGGTCGTTTTTTGGTGCACGCATATGATTCCGGCATTTCTGATTACCTTTCGCGAAGTGATTGAAGCCGCGCTCATTGTCGCGACAATTCTCGGCATTCTCATTAAAACCAAACAAGTTAAGTTTATTAAAACCGTTTGGCTGGCAACCTTGAGTGCAGGTCTCGTAAGTTTACTTTTATTGCTTTTAGGTAGTCTCATCGGCCTTAAAGTCCAGAATTTGTATGAAACGCATGAACCGTACATCGAAGGCAGCTTAATGATCGTGTCAGCAATTTTCATCACCTGGGCCGTCTTTTTCCTCCATAAATATTTTGCCACCTACAAAAGTCATCTGTTGCAAAAAATAAACACTACGATCGAAAATCAGGAACAAAGGGGCGTGTTTGCGCTGGTGTTTACCGCGGTATTCAGAGAAGGGTTTGAGATTGTGTTGTTTCTGTCGACTATCTATTTCTCCAGCCAGCCGGTAAGCATCTTTACCGGATTTATTTCCGGAGTACTGATTGCATTACTCATCGCCGCCGGACTGTTCACTGCTACCTTACGACTACCGGTATTCTATGCTTTCCGGCTGACGAGCGCACTCTTGATTCTGTTTGCCGCTGGACTATTGGCGCAGGGAGTACATGAATTTGCGGAAGTGGGCTTATGGCCGGAAATTGGTCAATTTTCTCTCGGTTTAATTCCGGCCAAAACTACCTTTACTGGAGATTTAGTTAAATCAGTCTTCGGCCTGACCCAAAAAATGGATCTGACCCAACTTGCAATCTACGGATATTACACTGGCCTCATGAGCTGGTGGGTATTTTTCCGGCGTTCAGTTCATTCGCATTCATAATGATCAAACCCCATGAGCTGCTTCACCAATTATCGTTTTTAATAAGAAAACAAGCATAATACCTACTAAAAACGCTGCTATTTGCGGTATCGTTTCTTTCTTGTTTTCCGAATGGTGCAGTTCCGGAATCAAATCTGAAAGCGCAATATACACAAACATACCGGCGGCAAAGGCGGTAATAAAGCCTAAGTGCATTTCCAAAATCTCCGAAAACAAATACATACCAATTGCACCTACCAATGCAGTGAGCGCAGAAGCTACATTAAAAATAATTGCCTTTTGTTTTGAAAGCCCACGAGAAAGTAACACGCTAAAATCCGCAATTTCCTGCGGAATTTCATGTGCGGCAACTGCCAAGGCCGTCATGACACCAATTGAGGGATTAAGAATAAAAGTCGCCGCAATTGCCACCCCGTCAATAAAGTTATGCACGCCATCACCAAGTGTTATCATCCAGACCGTTGGCTTGATCCCGTGTGAACCATGGTGATGGTGAAACCAGAGAAGTGTGCGCTCGAGCAGAAAAAAACAGACTATACCGACAAGTGCCGGTACGAATACGTCTCCTCCGCCAACTTCTTTCAGGTGTTCCATGCTTTCCGGAAATAAGTCGAGAAATGCGGTGGCCAAAAGTACTCCGGCGGCAAAACTGGTAAGCAGCAATGAAAATGCCATGTTCCAGTTTTTCCGCAGTAGCAGTAGAAATCCTCCGAATAAGGAAACAACACTTCCTAAAGTCGTAATCAGAATAATTTGAATTAACATAGTCACTATCTGGTTATTTCTCCCGGACACGGAGCGAATTCGCAATTTGGGCCGGTGCGGCCAACTGATGAGCCATCAGGACAGAGTTTGGCATCCATCGTGCAGGCAACGCCATCGGTAACATCTTCGACGAAATTTCTGCCATCCGGAGTCCGGCATTGGCGCGGATAACTTTCTGCAACCGGATAGCCAGCAGCAGCGCAGGCTGCAAAAGAAGAAATGTTAGTGCCAGTTCGATCTTCAACCCCAATACTATAACCGGTAAAGTAACCAATACCAGCTCCGGCAATCACTCCAAGCAAAAAAGTGGCGGCGATTTTCAGCATATAAATACGCAGAAGTTACCTTCAACTATAGCATTTTTTCAGTTCCTGACCAAGATCAACTATAATCAAAAGGTGCAATAAGTATATTTTTTGCAAGTGTTAAAGTAGGAAAACGTTATATGAATCGGGAAAAGTTTGAGACATTAGTGACTGAAGCTTTGGATAGTTTGCCGGATGAGTTTACCCAAAAGCTCGAAAATGTCGAAGTGGTGGTTGAAGACTGGCCAACCCGGGAACAGTTACGAACCAGTGGAGTGGGTAGAGGTATGACCTTGTTTGGCCTGTATCAGGGTATTCCGCAAACGAGAAGGCAGAATTATACCGCAGTCCTACCTGACAAAATCACCATCTTTGCCGGTCCGATTCTCAATCTGTTTGGACAGAATGTAACTCTAGTACGCGATCAAGTCAGGAAAACCGTGATCCACGAAATCGGCCATCATTTTGGCATGGATGAGGTAAGCATACGCCAGGCACAAAACAAAAAATAAGCAGAACTTTTTCTGTTAGTTACTTTTCTTAATTCGATATAACGAATGCCCGCTCCGCTTTCGCACCAGCTTCATATCCAAGTTATTTTTAGACCCAACCTGAGGTATTAGCCGATTGAGCGCATTCACGACCACAATCCACAGTTCTCCTCCAAAACTCAGATGGGCATAAGGCGTCAGAATAAACTCCTGCGTAATTGCGGCATCACCAATTTTTGCCGGGATGTTTGTAACAATCAGGTCGAAATTTTTGTCTATAACGGCTTCCATACCCACACTTCCAAAAGCCATCGCGTTTGCAACCTGGTTTTTCCGGATGTTAGTAGTGGTGTAACGCACAGCCAGTAAGTCTGCATCAATCATGGTCACCTGCGAGTCGGGATTTGTTTTAGCGAGAATTATACCGATTGGTCCATACCCGCAACCAAGATCCAAAATAGTTTTGTGGTGATTCAAAACCGTATGCCGAATCAGCATGTCAGTCCCATGATCTATTGCAAACGTCGAAAACAAAGTATGTGCCACGTCAAACACAAACTTTATGCCTTTATAAGGGTAAATGATCTCTTTCTTAAAGTAAGGATCCATTACAATGTTAATTAATAAACCTCCGAGGTTTAAAAATCCTCGGGTAGTTTCTTAGTGAGAATTATAAACGTTTAAGTAACGCTAAATCTCCTTTTATCAACGCTTCTTTTTTAGCTCTTTTCCAACCTTTTAGCTGTTTTTCTCTTCGCATAGATTCTAGTCTAGTAGAATATTCTTCGGAGTAAACGAGACTAAATTCTTTCCCATCTTTGATGAACTTGGCCGCTTTGGAACTTTTACTTAATTGTTGTTTTTCTCTATTTTCAAAATTATTGGTCTGACCAATATACAATTGATTTGAAGAACTTCGCAGAATGTACACAAAAAACATATTCCTTCGACTCACTTCGTTCGCTCAGGATGATTCTTTCGCTGCTATAGCTGTGAGCGAGCGCAGCGAGTCGAATCTGCTGGGAGATTTGGATTCGAACCAAAATAAACGGATTCAGAGTCCGTTGTCCTACCGTTAGACGATC
>DQGR01000035.1 GCA_003524845.1 Patescibacteria group bacterium | reverse complement strand
TGAATGGGCTGATGGGTATAAACAGGCACTGCAGTATATCCGCACTCATGAAGCTGAATACGACCAGATAGTTATGAGCGGCCATTACTGGCAACCATATATTTATGCCGCGTTTTATAACCAATACCCGCCTGACTTATTCCAAATTAACGGCTCGCGTTTTAGTTTCGGTAAATTCGTCTTTGGCGGCACGAGCTGGGCGGGTGAAGTAGAATTTGATAAAAAAGATTTAGTGGCGATTGCTCAAAATAAAAAAACGCTCTTTATCCTTACTTTTAATGAATATATCGCTCATGCCCGGCAACTGGTAACCGTAGCTGAAATTAAAAGTGCCGATGGCACGCTGATGTTTCTAGCCGGAGAATTAAGCTCACAGTAGCTAATTATTTCTTTGCCCTGAGGTGTTTAAAAAATTCGATCTGTTGCAGCCGTTTTTTGGCCTCAACGAGCGTTTTAAACGTCCCCATATTCCGGCCGCTTTCCGCCAGCACCCGATACCCGGCTTTGATTTTTCTGATCATAGAATGATTTTATATGTTCTGCGTCTCCGATACAGTAATTATACCATCGGCGGAATTTCAAAAAAAACACTACTGAGAATAAAACAACACGCAGTAATTTGTGGAAAAGAAAACTTTTATCATCTCTGGCCAATCAACCGGTTAAGGTAGTCTACAAGTCTTTCCCACATAGTTGATTCTGACCAGGCACCTTGAACTTGATTGGGGTAACACTGGCCGCCGGCCCAGTAACCACCAGATTGTTGACACGCTGTTGCCGGATCATTGTCAGGTGAAGCAGCTTGAGTTACAGTTGGAGACGCGGTAGTGGAATTTGAAGTTGATCCGCATTGACAGTTGCAAAAATCACCGTTCCAGGTACAAGTACCACCGCAGGACGTACATCCCTGCTCCTGCTGTTCCCGACTCATGTTAGTACTGGTAGTCGTGGTAGTAGTTGAAGTACCGGTACTCGTGCTTGTACTGCCGGATGAGCCTGAGGTAGTTGAACCGGAATAATTTTTACAATTACAAACTCCTGACGACCAGTCACAACTTCCGCCGCCGGCCTGACAGGCTGCTTCTTGCTGTTTGTTAGTCATGGAACTTCCGAAATAACTTCCTGAAGTTGTTGTTGAGCTACTATATCCTTTGCAGTTACAGATCCCTGAAGTCCAGTCACAGGTTCCTCCACCAGCTTTACAATAATATTCCTGTTGTTCTTTGCTCATGTTTGAGCCACTGGAAGTACCTCCGGAAGTAGTACCTGAACCGGAATAGCCGGATGCTGACGGATATCCATAGGAAGAACATTGACAGGCCGAGTTCATCCACGTACAACCTTTATTGCCGCACATGACTGCCGGACCATTGGAATTGGCACAGTCACAAGTCGTCCCGTTCCACGTACAACCACCACTAACACAGGAATTTTTCCTGGCCTCAGGAGAGACATCGCCTGAGGTGTATATTGGAGTTGAACATTTGCAGCCTGAACCTGACCAGACACATCCGCTATACTTAACGCACTGGGCTGCTGGATCGACTGGACCCAAAGGTTGAGTGCTTGCGCTTGTACAATTACACGTATTATTACTCCAATAACATCCAGGTGAATGGTTACACATATCAACCGGATTATAACTAGTACTGGTCAAATTCTGACTCATGCTTTTACATGCAGCAGGATTTTTTTCGCAGTATTGTTGACAGGCTTCTTCTGAATCACAACCGCCCACTCCCCTATAGTTGCCACCGGCTGCGGTAATAAAACTCTGGCAGATTTTGTAGTTATTCGGATCAGCACAAAACGTTTTACAGGTGGCTTCGCTTGCACAACCACCAGGCCCAACCTGCTTTTTTCCACCCGGCAAACCTACTGCTTGTGCCGCCTCCGAACATTTGGCCTGATTTACTTCCTGTTCGCAAAAACTTTTACACGTACTCACCGAATTGCAACCGAGCACTTCTTTGACTTTTTCCACTCCGGCAGAAAGAGTTGAAACATCGGCAAGTCCACCCCCGATATTATGGCGCTTGGCAAACGTGCTGCATTTTTGAAAGTTGGCCGGTTGTTCGCAAAAATTCCGGCAGGAAATTTCACTATCGCAACTTAATTCTGTTTTTACCCTGGCGAGAGCCTTTTGCTTATTTGTTTGCATTTCCTCCGGCTCATAAAAACCTTTTTGCTCGGCAAAAGTGAAACAAGCACTGCTATTTACCGGATCTTCGCAAAATTCCCGGCACTTAGTCAGACTCGCGCAGCCGCCTAATTCAGTTATCGGAAATTGGACTCCGTATTTACTTACCAGTTCATCGTCAGTTTCCTGCGTAAACCCCGGCGTGGTAATTGCTGCAGTTACTAAAAATATGACTAAAACGAAAAATGATCGAAAGAAAAATAAGCGCTTGGTCATAACATCAGTTATTTAACTATTTCAGATTGTCAAAAGGATTTTTATACTCTGAAAAGGGATTGACGTACTCTGGCTCAAACGGATTCTGATAATCCGTAGTCAGGACTATGGTAGGCTCCTGTGGTTGTAAAATTTGCGGTACCCATGAGTTGGGTTGTGTACCCGTCGATAGTGGCGACGTGCGAGTTGTAAACAGATAAAATCCGCTAAAGCCAACTGCAAAAATTCCGAAGATAAGCAGTACATACAGAGCTGAACGGGCTATCCGTGGCTTTTTTGCCGATGTAATCGGCTGATCGTTTTTCTTTTCCGGGGAAACAGACTCGGGCATTAGTATAACTATGCACTCATACCCGGGATTTTGTCAAGCTAAACCACATCAAATCTTAAGTAACATCTATAATTTTCATTTGGTTATTTTGAACATGAATATACTGACTGTCGGTAAGCAGCAATAACGGCACC
>DQGR01000106.1 GCA_003524845.1 Patescibacteria group bacterium | reverse complement strand
CCGGATCCGGTTAAAGATATTGACGAACTTGACATCGAACAAATTACCCAGATTTTGTATGCGTATCGGCAACGGTATCAAACCAACCGCAAAAACGGTCAAGTGCTCATTTTTTGTAACCACGGCGCCCATGCCGGAGCATCCCTCACGCATCCGCATTCGCAACTGGTTGTAGTTCCGCGGCAAATTAATCTTGACGCGCTATCGCGGGAACCTTTCAATAACGTGGTCGAAGAAAATACCTACTTTACGGTTTATTGCCCGGAATTTTCCCAGTGGCCGTATGAAACCTGGATCGCACCGCATGAGGAGAAAAATTATTTCGGAGATATTACGGACGAACAGGTGAAAGACCTGGCGAAGATAATGAGTTCAGCTTTGTCACGTCTACGCAGTTGCTATGACCATCCCGACATCAAAGAGTTACGCGCCGACATTCCGTTTAACTATAACTACTATATATATCATGGAGAGAGCTGGTTTGTGCGCATCATTCCACGGCTCATCCATCGGGCCGGATTTGAACTGGGAACAGGACTCAATGTCAATATCATTGACCCCAAAATTGCTGCTGAAAATCTGGCAGCAAAAGAGTTTAGTCGAGTGGGGTAGAAACTTAGGTCTGGTTTCGATACGCGAGCCGTTTCNNAACAAGTTTTCCCTAAATCCACCTTCACGAACAAATTTTTCCTCTGTCCAACGAAGTCTAGTGTCAAGCAAGCGATTCGTTTGGTTTATCAGGCAGATCATGGCGTTTGCAGCTGATTCGGGACTGAGCAGATAAATTTTAGCTTTTTGATCATTTAGATCCCAAAGGAGGAGATTGCGTTGGCGCAGAAAGTCGAGGTAGTCATTGAGTAGTTCTTTCAAAGATCCCCGAGCAACTCCGAGAAGTTTTATTCGATCTTCGAGACTTTTTTGCAAATAACCTTCAGAAATATTTTGTTTTCCAGACCGTGCTGCTTGTTCCATTTGATCGGAGGTTCGGGACTTGAGATTTATATAGAGTTTAACAAACGCAACTGTAAAATCATGGATGATTTCAGTTTGCTTGAAAAAGGGAAGAGATTTATATCCACCAGTTGTTATAACCATTTATTAAGGATTATAACAGTTATAAAAATTATATTGATTCTATAACTCACCCTTTTGCTGTAACCCAAGAAGCCACAAGACTGCCTCTTTTTTGTACCGGCGGTCGCCGCGGGAGTTAATCCGGATTGCCGGCAGCTTGCCGCGTTTGCCCCAGCGTTTGATCGTGAGTGGAGAAACACGGAGAATTTTTGCTACCTCACGAACCGTGAGTAAATCAGGCCAGTCTTCACCGAATGCCATATTTCAGTAATCAGTAAACAGGTTTCAGTAATCAGTTAATGCTACCAATTAGATAGGTTGATTACTTAAACCGGCAACTAATTCCTTTCCGGGCAGAAAGTTAATACGTTAACAGATCAAAGATGAATTCAATGTATCACCGCTGATCAAAAGGTGTCAAGAGGTGAAAAAACGATTGAGGTTTTAAGAATTTCCTGCATTGGGATCAGGCCTTAAATGCCCTGAAGGTCTGATCTCTTTCATATAGTTACGTGTTACAATTATTCCATGATCATCATGGGTATTGATCCGGGAATAGCGATCACCGGGTGGGGAGTGATCCGTGCACAAAACCGGCAGCCGAGTTGTGTCGATGTCGGAGTCATTACCACGGATAAAGCTGATGCACTAGAGGAGAGGTTAGCGATACTTTTTACTGATATGAATCAGTTACTCAAACGATACCGGCCGGATGTCGTGGTGCTTGAACAATTGTTTTTTAATACCAATGCCAAAACAGCCCTCACCGTCGGACACGCGCGTGGAGTGATTATGCTGGCAGCCCGGCAATTTGGCAGCCGGTTATTTGCGTACACGCCGTTACAGGTAAAAGTGGCCATCACCGGCTATGGCCGGGCAGATAAAAACCAAATACAACAAATGGTTACAAAACTACTCAAACTTGATCAAATTCCCCAGCCCGATGACGCGGCAGATGCGTTGGCGATTGCGTTAACCCACGGGTTTTCAACACGATTGGGTTAAAAAGACCATTGTTGTTTATATGATTTGTTATCTTTTAGTAGAGATCCTTCTCCCGCCAATCGTTAAAACTTAGTGAAGGCGAGATCGGGATGATCCGCCGGCTGGCGGATCATTTGAGCTCAACCTTAGCTCCCGCTGTTTCCAATTTCTTTTTGGCTTCTTCTGCAGCTGCTTTGTTGACGCCAGTTAAGACTTCAAATTTGCCGGCATCGACTTTAGCTTTGGCATCAGTCAGTCCCAGGGTAGGTACGAGTTCGCGGACTGTTTTAATCACCTGTAGTTTTTGGGCGCCTGCTTCGACGAGAACGACATTAAATACCGTTTGTTCCTCTTTTGGTGCTTCAGCAGCACCTGCGGGTCCAGCGGCAACTGCAACTGGAGCTGCAGCCGTAACCCCAAATTTTTCTTCCAAAGCCTTGACCAGATCTGAAAGTTCCAAAACCGTCATTTCTTCAACCGCTTTAAGAATTTCATCCTTAGTAAGTTTTGCCATATCTATTCACCCCTTTCTATATATAAATATAAATTAGATCCTTCTCCCGCCAATCGTTAAAACTTAGTGAAGGCGGGATCGGGATGATCCGCCGGCCGGCGGATCAATTTTTTTTACTTTTAACCGCATCCAGGGTCCAGACAAGCTGGCGCAAATTCCATGAAAGTGCGTTATGAAGTCCGGAAAGTGGAGTTTGCAGTTGACCAGTCAGTTTACTAAGTAGCATTGGCCGCGCAGGTAGTTCGGCCAGCCGGTTGACTTCGTCAATTGACAAGTTAGTTGCTCCTAAAAGACCAGCCTTTATGGTACCCAAGTTCGTGGTTTTCAGAAAGTTAACCAGTTCTTTGACTGGCCCGGCCTCATCTTCAAAAGCAAAAAGCACTCCGGAGCTCCCGGAAAGCGCATCTTCAGGAAACTTTTTTGTTTTCCCAAGCGCCCGTTTCAACAGCGCATTTTTGGTAACCACAAACTCGGCATTTAGTTTGCGCAATAATTTACGCAGCTCCTCAAGTTGCTTGTGTGACAAGCCCTGATAATCGGTAACGACCATGGCGCGAGTGCGATTTATCTTGTCGGTGAGGCTGGTGACGATATCAATTTTACGTTGCGTTGGCATGTCTTAATTAATTAAAAATTTATAAAACTATCAAAAAACCCTCGCGACCGAGGGTTACAAAAAGAATAGGTGGTCAATTTTCCACTCTAAATATCTTGTTTCCTCGGTAGGATTTATCCGGCCATTCATTAGAATTTAACATGAGGGCCATGACCTACTGTCTCTGGGTTAACGATTATTTATACCACTAAACCGGTAAAAACGCAAGCTCGGAATATCTTTGCCAGGCTAATTGGTCATGAGTGGAGCTCTGACCACAACTTGTTGTGGGTAGATGGTGTTCTAAAATAGGGGAAATGTGTTTTTAAATTATTGGTCGCTTTTGACACAGTTTTATATAGATTACCATTGTTGACAAGCACCTTTTTTATGTTCTACGCTAGATGTACGTATGAAAAGTACTAAAAGTATTCATTTTGCTAAAAGGAGCTTGTCCATGAAGAAAATAACATTTACCGTACTGGTTTTTAGCGTCCTCTTCGCTTTTATGCAGAGCCCTACTAAGGTTTATGCAGACTGGTCACAAATCGTCGGGAACGAATCCCACGAAGTTTCTTGGCACGGTATGCCGAGTAGTGATCAGGGGGATAAATACCAGGTATTTTTCGGTCAGGCTGATGGTAACAAAGAAGCCTATTCTGTATTTGAGGGACTCGATAATCGCAGCTTCAGTGTAAGGCTGAATCATCTAAAACCCTGTACTCAGTATAGCTGGAGTTTGAAATCACGCCGTGGCGGCAACTGGTCATGGGTCATTCGCGACCGCCGGTTCACGACCGGTGGCGTCTGCGAGACTCCGAAGGTTGCGCAATCAGCCGGTGCCTCAATGGTGAATACCGTAAGTAAGCAAAAAATGGGTGATGCCACCTATGGAACATCGACGGTCAGCTGGTCAGCACTGAAAGATGCAACCAGTTACTTTATTTACTATGGTCAGAAAAAAGGTGGTCCGTATGAACACTCACTCAAAGTACCCGGAACCGGAACAAACGCGATCATTAGTTCCCTACAAGCTGGCGTAACTTATTACTACCGGGTAGCTGCAGAGGTTGGGGGACAACTGCGCTGGTACAGTGAAAAAATGCTCCAGACCACAACCGGTGAAAAACCGGTACTTGGAGTTCAAACCGGTGGAAGTGCTTTGGCGATGACGAGTGTCCGCGTTTGCACAAACAGCGGACGTGCTGATGTTTCAGTTCGAATACCTGGTGGCGTGACGGTTTCGAAGGTACATATCTTCTATGGCGGCTCAAAAAATTACCTGCATGCGGTGCGTGATTTAGAGCCAACGGTTCGCGAAGTCAGAATTGGTAACCTCGACACCTGTGCAAATTACTACTACCAGGTGGCTATACTGGGAAATGATGGTAAAGTTTACTGGCAGGGTGAAAAAATGTTGAGCGTCATGCCCTAACGCTTAACAGCTATTACAACAGTAATCGCTTTTAAAATTAAAAAAGACCTCGGTGCGCCGGGGTCTTTTTTGTGGGCGATAAATAAAGCAAGTGAAAAGAGATAGAAAAAATCAGTTACAGTAGTTTAAGATCTACTTTGATACCAGGTCCCATCGAGGAGGAAAGCGTCAATTTCAAAATTTTACCCACGCTTACGCTACTTACCAGGTTGCTAATATTTTCACTGAGTTGGCTTGTAGAAAAAGAAGCCTTGCCAACTGACTGATGGATAACCGGCTGGTCTGGTTCGGTCTTCCAGGCGAGTTCACCGCCGCTTAATTCTTTTACCCGCTTTTCCGGATCCGCAGTCACCGTCCCATTTTTTGGATTGGGCATGAGACCCTTGGGACCCAGGACCCGGGCAATTTTGGCCAGTTTGGGCATCAGGGATGGGTGGGCAACCAATACATCAAAATCTATCACACCCGCTTGAACTCGCTCAATCAAGATCTCATCGGCAATAGCGATCACTCGTTTTTTACCAGTACCATGGGGAAGTACAACGGTGCCAGACAGATTTTTCTTTTCTTTAGGTAGGGTGGCAGGATTTAAATTGATGTGCACTTCAACAGTCGGATCAAATTTAACGCGGGCAGTTTTTTTCACTAATTCAATGGCTTCAGTAAGTGGGTACAACTTTGTTTTATCAATAAGTGCTACCACTTCCTGATAGCGTTTGGAACGGACCCATGTACGGACTTTGCGGGATTTTTTAGCTGTTTTTTCTTCTGCTGCCTCGGTTATTTCAGTATCGGTTTTTAGCTCCACGCCCTCCATGGCAGTGATTTGCTGTCCACCCTTGAGTCCCACGCCTTTGACATGCGCCTTTTTCGCCTTTTTTTCTTCCCGGCGCTTTTTGGTTTTGTTAGCCTGTGCTTGTTCTTGCGCTTCATCACCTAGAGTTTTGACTCGTATTTTTCCCATAGTTGGTCGTTGGTCTTTAGTCCTTAGTCGTTTGTCTTTGTTTTTTTGTCTAATGACCAACGACTAATGACAAATGACTAGGTCTCCACTTCGATTCCCATACTGCGGGCAGTACCCGCAACTACTTTTTTAGCTGCTTCTAAGTCTTCGGTATTTAAGTCGGGGAGCTTGTCTTTAGCAATCTGCGCAACTTGCGCTTGAGTCAGCGTGCCGGCAGATTCACGTTTCGCTTTGCCGGAGGCTTTATCAATTCCCAGTATTTTCTTGATCATAGCCGCCACCGGTGGCAGTTTCGTAACAAAGGAAAACGTGCGATCTTCAAAAATCGTAATGACCGCCGGAATAATCTGGCCTTTGAGCTTCTGGGTTCGGTCATTGTACGCCTTAATGAACTCCATGATCGCAATTCCATGTTGACCGAGCGCGGGACCTACAGGGGGTGCTGGAGTCGCTGTACCCGCCGGCAAGTTCAGTTTAACGATAGTTTTGACTTTTTTGGTGGCCATAGATTACAGTTGTTAAATTGTTACATTGTTTCATTGCTGTATGAGCCTAAACCATATTTTTCCGACAATACAACAATTGAGCAATGCGACAATTTTGAGTATTAGTTTTGAGAAGTAAAGGAAACTCGGAGCATTGGAGGCACTTATCAAATGGTATGCCTGCTTATCTTCGAAGCTTCCGCCTCTCCCTCGAAATTCGAGGTAACGGTAGTATACTATGGTTTTTGATATTTGTACAGACAGTGGCGCTGGCTGATTGCACCGATTTAGGAGTCACTTGACAAGGATCATCTCCGACCATTGGTTGCAATGGAGTGATTGTAGCACTTTTCTGTCAGGGGGAACTTGAGTCACATTACTGTTTTGGACGTATCGGTTTATTTTGTGAAGATGTCATGAGCTTTCATCTCTTCACTATTTTCTTCATTGTCTGCACTTCGGTAAAGCTGCCGTAACGGTTCGCTTTATTTTTGTAGAGGCTTACCCGAATAAGATCAGTAGGTTGAATATCCTGTACGCGCACTTCGGGGGTTGGTGCAAACACTTTGTGAAAAATAGGAACTGATTTCCAATTTTCCATATCGTATTGCCCGGCAAAAAAGACGATTTCTGTTTTTTTGGGGTTAATTTCCTCAATGGCTATGACTATTCCAAAGTGGATAGCGGGACGAGGTGCAAGCTCATTGTGTACAAAGTCGGCCAACTTCAGCAACCTGTCTTTGAAACTCTTCCTCGTAAGACTTTGTTTGAGTCTTTCCATACCGGTTTAGTCGGTACGAACTACGATAATCATGCGGGACTAAAGACTAGAGCGATGCAAAATGTTGTATCTCCTGAGTATTCAGCGGGGGGCAGTTGTAACGAAAAAGATTGAACTTTGGTGGGGGTTTAGGGTAAAAAATAACCTCTAAAATAATTAAACGTCAAATTGCGGACTGCTAAATCTTATAATTTAAACAGTTTAGCGCACAAAAAGATAACAATAGCGGTGGGCTATAGGGAAGAAATTTTGACCAATACATGATGAGAAGATCGTTATATTGAGCTATTTGGTTGAGTTTCTAACAGTAAGGCAAGTAAGAAACACTGGTATAAACCAACACCTCAAATGCGGGAATTATTGTGTTCAAAAATAGGTGAGAGGGCTATTAAATTAAAGCTAAGTTAATTCGCATAAGTAACTATTTTATGAACTGTTTTTTATGATTTAATTTATTTCACTAAAACATAGATTGTTCACTTTTTTCTTTCTTTTCCTCTACCCGCTTTTTCTCACACCCCAAAAATATTGTGCGACTACCCTATTGATTTTTGGAATGGCTTACATTATTAAAGATATTTTTTTGTAAAAAGTTACAGAAGTCAGACGACCACTTACCTATCTTTAATTAAAATCGTTCGTTGTAGACGATTACAGAGGCTTGAGGATTTTTGGAGCGTGGGGACAGGATAAATCGCAAACATTGCTTTAGATTTTTGCGTAGTGATAGTATAATGCAGCTATGCCTACTGAAAGTTTACATCCGAACCTTTCAAAGCTTCAACAAACCTTTGAAGGATTATCTCCCGAGGTTAAACGCATCCATTCAGCCTATCAAGCTTTAGGTGACTTTGTATTGTACAAATCACTTGAAATAACCCGGCAGAAACTTCTGAGTGAACAAAGACAAACTATTGATCCATTACTGAGAATGATTTGGTATGGACAAGATAGACTTGAAGATATAGCTCAACGAGAGAGTGATTTGAGAATAATTGAAAACAGAATTGCTATGCTGGGTTTGCAAATGGTACAACCGCGTCACGTGAGCGATGAAATTACTTATTTTCAGGCAATTAAAAACTTACATGATGTTTTTCACCAATTATCCGATCTTGAATGGTACAAAAAGATTAACGATTTTACAGCTACACGCGGTCGACTTAACGCCGAATCGTGGGAATACCTGGATCGTGACGCTCAAGAAGCAGCGCTTAATACCATCGTCCATCATTTTGATCTACAATTTTTTCTTAATAATCAGCCAGAGGCGACTTTTGCAGATACGACTGACTTAATTGGAAGCTACGTGATACGACAACCCGGTGACCAGAATGTTGATGCTACAGAGAGCTCGGTAGAATAGACTTTAAAATTTATAGCTTGCTCACTTGTCGAAAATTGAACTTAATGGTAGCTAGCTTATGAGCAAGTGCCACCCATTTTCAGGTATAAGCATTATTGCTCGCGGTAAACCATACCCCCCTTTAAAATCAATAGAAAAAGGAACTTCTGGATTTGGAACCAAAGCGTCGGTCACATCGATGTTATTAAAGCGTACGACGCTGGGTTGAATAGGAAAGAAACGATCGTCAGCATGAATAAATTCAATAATCAAAGTTTTCCCCTCTGTTTCTTTACCAGAATATTCCATTTTTTTTGGTGTAAATGCTATATCTTCGCGTTCTAAAGCCATTGAAGGAAATACTTTGCTGTAATCAAGGATGTAAGTGGCTGTTCCCAAATAGTATGGAGACGTATGATCTGCGTGAATCAGTGTAGCAATAGGTAGAGTAAATGGACTTCCTCGAAATTCAAACTGTTGAACTTGATGCACTAAATCATTCCCGGACTGCACTACTTCACTTATTTTTCTCCAATGCAGAATAGTTAGATGTGATATATGCATACCATTTTACTGCCTGTGATTTTTCTGCAGATGAAAGAAGTGAAATATCCATTCTTCGACTTCGTGGGTAATCAACGTTTTTTATTTCCTCTTTTAAAATATAGTCTACACCCTCATTACTCACGAACTCATAATGATGCCAGGTGACAAACATTGGTGGAAGATTTTCTAAAAGTTGACTAAATCGGCCTGAGGAGTCATTTTTCCTTACTTCTCCTGAGTAGTGGGTTTGTCGTTGTCTCGCTTCAAACCCGAAATCAAAATGTTCGGGGGTGAGGATCTGCGGATAGATTATTTCTTCACGATCATACAAAACACCTGGACCAATATTTTCTTTGATTTCAACTGCACAGCCATCGCCGTAGAAAAGATGAGTTTTAAAAGCAACCTTTCTTTCGTCGATGTCAGTCCACACCAACATTTCTCCGGCCAATATTCCCTTATGGTAGGCATAGACTGAGTAAAATGTGAGATTTGGATCCTGAACGAAAAAGTTGGTTTGCCATAGGACACCTTCGGGTCCGAAATTGCGAGATGGCAAATGTTTTCTATATTTTGTTTGGTGACTTTCCCATGTTTTAGAGTCTAAAGTTTGGATGTGACGCCTTGTCGGAATTTTTGTAAGTAAGTCTTCAAATTAGGCAGCAACTTCGCGAGAAATTTCAGGTTGTTGGGAAAGATCGATACTTGTCAAGCGATTCGTATCAAACGGAGGGATAGCACTGGCGTTGTCAGTAGTAATTTCCTGGAGAACTTGCGAAAGAATAAGCTGTTTCAGTAGGTCACCACGAAAATCAACATCAGATGGTGTTCCCCGTTCTTCATGAATATTCATATGGAGTATATATCTGCGATAACCAGTCTATCAACCAAGTTAATATTCGCAAAAACTCAATTATTGTAGTTTTACAGTTTAGCAACCTGAAGAAAATCGAGTTCAACCGGAGTCTCTCTGCCGAAAATTGAGACCAATACTTTAACTTTGCCTTTTTCCTGATTGATTTCATTAACCGTTCCCAAAAAGTCGGCAAATGGTCCATCGACGATTTTAACTGCTTCGCCGACGGTGAAGGCCGCCTTGTACTTCGGCGCTTCCATTTTCATAAACTTGAGGATGGCACTCACTTCTTTATCTGATATAGAAGTAGGTTTATTACCGGCACCGACAAATGCGGTGACTCCGGTCGTAGTCCGGACACACAACCAGGACGCATCATCGAGGATCATTTGTACGAGGATGTAACCCGGAAAAATTTTCTCAAGGATTTCTTCCTTTTTTCCATGGCGCACAACGACGACATTGCGGGTTGGCACGACTACGTCGAAGATTTTATCTTTTAGACCCATAGTTTCCACGCGTTGTTTAAGCGCGGTCGCTACTTTGTTTTCATGGCCTGAGTAGGTGTGTACTACATACCATTTGGCTGCATCAGGAATCTGTGGTTGTGGCGGAGTCACCGGTACTGGCGCCACCACCTGCGCGTTGTCTGATTCTGAAGTTTGTTCCGGCTCGTTTGGTTGGTCATTCATATTACTTTAATAGTAGTTCGGCAAGTTTCGTAAATATTATATCCAAAAGTCCAATAAACACCCCTACTCCAACTGAGACACCAATAACTACCGCAGTGAGCTTTACCGTTTCGTTCCGCTTCGGCCAGACGACCTTGCCAAGCTCGGTGCGTGCCTCTTTAAGAAAAGTAATCGGGCTTGTTGCCATACTGCAAGTCTAACAAAGTGCTCTTAAAAAAAGAAGCCCCCTTGGCTTCATTACAAGGAGTAGTATAGCATATCGGCTCTCTTTTTCAACTGCGTGCTTTGAGGCTGTTTTTATGTGAATAGACTGGTATAACGCTCAATAACTCTGTTGACAATTAAATTTTGCCCCTTTATGCTTAATTTAAGCTTAAGAAATTTATGAACGTGCGTAAATACCTGCCGATTGTAATTCTAATTTTTGTTCTCTTCAGTATCTATATTACCTTTACTTTAACTAAGCAGCGGCAGGAAATCCGTCAGGAAGCGGAAGCAGTTACTTCTTTACGTTTTAATCCAGGTAGTATCGTCGCCGCCCCGGGTGCAACCGTCGTCTTACCCATTGAGATGACGACTGGAATTAATCAGATTGCGGGGGTTGAACTGCATGTCACGTATGATCCGACTAAATTTGACCTCGTCAGTTTTGAAAAAAGTCCGGCCATGTATGAGCAAATTCCTGAAACTGCACCTGCGGGAAGTGCGACACTCAATGTGTTGAGTAATCCGGCACAACCGATTACCGGAACTGTAGTGATTGCCAATCTGACCTTGCAAGCTAAGGCAGGAGTTACGGGAACCGAACCGATAAGTTTTGCCCCGCAAACTCAGGCCGCGGCAATAGATAGTGACATTATTGGTGTCAACGCCATTTCTTCAGTGCAAAATGCCACGGTGCAACTGATTGAGCCATCGCCTACTCCAACACCAACACCAACCGCAACTCCTTCACCGACCCCGTCTCCGACACCCAGTCCAACACCCTCACCGACGTTAATTCCAACGCCATCTCCTACTCCGACACCGTCGCCAACTGCTTCACCTACTCCAACGCCGACACCATCACCACCGCCAGCACCCACATTATCAATTGTGCCTTTTTGTATACCGTTGCAAAACGAACTGTCATGGACTACTTCAACTGCGGCGACTGATTATAATTTAGACAGGTGTGCTGGAGTTGGGTGTACTAATTTCATTCAACTTGTAGAATCTAATCTAACCATAACACCTCCCTATATTGATACTGCATTAATCAATAATAATACCTTTAGATATCGCATCCGTGCTTTTAATTCGTCAACAGGTCTTCCAAGTGACTATTCCAATATAGTGAGTGTTACAACATGCGCATTGCCATCTCCGACACCTACCTCTACGCCCACAGCTACACCGAGTCCTACTCCTACTCTGACTCCGAGTCCGTCACCATCACCAACTCCTTATAATCCTGATCTGACCGTGCAAGTACGCTTCCAAGGTAT
>DQGR01000016.1 GCA_003524845.1 Patescibacteria group bacterium | reverse complement strand
TACCAACTGAACTACATCCCGTACGCGTATTTTAACATGGAGTGATACAATACTGTATGTCCCCGTAGTTCAATGGATAGAACAGACCCGTCCTAAGGGTCTAATGGAGGTTCGATTCCTCTCGGGGATACNNAACCAGATTGCTCAAACGCGCCCGCGCCAAAGCCGAGGATGTAGTAAAAAAGCTTTCAAAAAAAACTCCTGCAAACTACCAGCAACCAGCTACCAGCTTTTTGATAATCGCGGCTGACTCTGAAGCTATTTTGCAGGGAAAAACGTATGGCAAAGCCAAACACAAAGCGCATGCTAAAGCAATGCTCAAGGAGTTAATGGGTAATACCCACGACTTTATCACTGCAACCAGCATTATCTTAAGTAACCTAAGAAACCCAAATAACTTAGTAGAAAAACAATGGGACGATCTCACTCAAGCTCAAGTTACCATGAAACATCTGTCTGAATCAGAACTCGATGAATATCTTTCCCGTTACGACTTCTCCCGTTTTGCCGCCGCATATACACTCAATGAAACGCCCTGGGATCTGATTACGAAAATTGAAGGAAGTTACACTGGAGTCATCGGCTTGCCATTTGAAGTCACCCTCCCGATCTTCCGAACTTTAAAATTATTGTGAATTAATCAAATAATTCAACGAGTGTAAACAACAGCTTGATTTCAAACTCTGCCCGCTCCAAAGCATCTGAGGCGTGGACAATATTTTTTTGAATACTTTCGCCAAAATCCCCCCGGATCGTGCCTTTAAGAGCTTTAGTACTATCAGTCGGACCAACTAAATCACGTACTTTATTAACGGCATTCTCGCCGGAGAGTACCATCGCCACCACCGGCCGTGATTTCATAAATGCAGAAAGTTCGGGAAAAAACGGTTTATCTTTGTGGTGGGCATACCAAGTATCCAAAAGTTCCTGAGTCAGCGTAATGAGTTTTAGTCCGCGCAGCTTAAGCCCCGCCCGTTCAAACCGGTCAATGACTTTGCCTACTATCTGCTTCTCCATCCCATCCGGCTTTATTAAAACTAATGTCTGTTCCATATTTCTCTTTTGTCATCCCCGCGCAGGCGGGGATCCATTTCAAGTAATTTTATTTTATAGATTCCCGCTTTCCCTACAAGAGGGCTAGCCTCTGCGAGGGGTCGCGCGGGAATGACAATGTTAACAACTACGTCAACAACTTTTCAAATCTTCCCTGATCTTTGTATGGCCCTATTATAGCAAGATTGAGCTTTTGATGATGAAAAATGTCTTTAGCCACATTCAGGACGTCTGCTATAGTAACCGCTTCAATTTTTTTAATAATTTCATCAGGTGACAGCATTTTTCGCTGCAACACTTCCTGCGTAGCGTAGAGTCCGGCCACTGACCGACTATCTTCTAATTCCAAAGTGAGACGGCCTTTCAGATATTCTTTGGCTTTGGTAAGTTCTTTCTGCTCAAGCGGATTTACGCCACTACTTAATGCAAAACATTCGGAAATAATCACTTTAATCGCATCGTCAATCCGGTTCACGTCTACTCCAGCCTGGGTAGTAAAGCCGCCGGTATCCAGATAATGCTCGGCATCGGACCGGACATAATATGCGAGTCCGCGGCGTTCGCGGACTTGAATAAACAGTCGCGAAGACATGCCGCCGCCTAAAATCGCTGCCAAAACTGCGAGCGCGTATTCTTTCGGATGACCCAAGGGATAAGCGCGCACTCCCAATGCAATATGTGCCTGTTCGGTTTGTTTAAATTCCAGCTTTACCCGTGGCGCTTTTTGCGTATCAAGGTTTTTATCCCAATCCCAGATCTTTTTCTTTTCCCAGGTTCCTAAATGCTGCTCAACAAGTTCCGTAATTTTCTTCTCCGTACTTTCCCCTTTACCCTTTCTACTTTCCCCTGAGCTAATCCCTCCTGCTACTATCATCACAGTATTGTTTGGTCGATAAAGTCCGTCCATGTAGGTTTTAAAATTCGCACGCGTAATTGACCGGATCACGTCAGCTTTGCCGGCAATATTCCAACCTAAGGAATGATCACCATAGAGCAGTTCTTCATAAATATCGCCAATGTGCCGGATCGGCGTATCTTCGTACATATTGATTTCTTCGATAATCACTCCCTTTTCGCGCTCGATTTCTTCGGGTTTAAACAGTGAATGCAACAGCATGTCTGATAAAACGTCAACCAGTAATGGTACGTGGTTGGCTGCGGCTTTGATGTAAAAACCCGTATGGTCTTTACTGGTAAACGCATTGAACTCGCCGCCGATGGCATCAATGGTTGAAGAAATAATGAGCGACGACGGCCGTTTTTTGGTGCCTTTAAAGGCCATATGCTCGAGGAAATGCGACAAACCATTAATTTTCTTTTGCTCATAACGACTTCCTGCACCGACCATGACCATGACCGTGGCACTTTTTACTCCCGGCATGGGAGCAAGGATGAGCTGTAAACCATTGGGGAAGGTGTGGGTAGTATAGGGCTTTTGCATGATGAATGGTTGTGATGATAACAGAAACAGTTAAGTCGAACAAGCAGGATCGCAGGGGTCAGGCCTTAAAGGCATCAAAGGCCTGACCCCAATATTCACAATATATAG